>CAIYZW010000513.1 GCA_903930725.1 uncultured Bacteroidota bacterium | reverse complement strand
TGTTTAGCGGGAAATGATCTTCGGATCGGGTTACCGGGAAATAATCTCCGGTTGGGTCGAGGCTGTTGGCGCTATACCAGCCCGTTGGCTCAAGGCCATTGACAGTCGTTGTCCAGTTTTCGAATCCATTATTTGGAATCTGTGCACTTGCTATTGCCACTAAAGCAATGAAAACAAGCGTAATAAGCATATTTTTTTTCATGATTTCCGCGATTTTGGTGTTGGTGATTCTGCTAAAAAATTTATTCGTAAAATTACAATATGCCAAAGCTGAAAACAAGTAAAAGGAAATTGGCTATTTGTGAACCTTCAACCAAAAAATAGCTAATTTTGGTGCTTGCCAAAATACAAAAGCTTATGAAAACAATTTACATTATCCGCCATGCAAAATCTTCGTGGGACACACCGAATTTAATGGATCATCAGCGCCCGATCATCGAAAAAGGCATAAAACGCACATTGCTCATCGGCGATTATCTTGCGAAAAATAGCATAAAAACAGGGTTAATGATCTCAAGCGATGCTGTAAGGGCTTTTGAAACATCAAAGCTTATTGCCGAAGCCATCGGTTATCCCATCGAAAAAATCAAAACCGACCACAGAATTTACCTGGAAGGGGCACGCCATCTTTTTGATGTTTTGAACGACATTCCTCAAAAAGTTGACAGCGTCATGATTGTTGGTCATAACCCAACATTGACGGACTTTGTAAATGATTTTATTGACGATTCGATAGATTGGCTGCCTACTTCCGGGATGGTTAGCATTTCGTTTGAAACCGATGACTGGAAAGAAATTGCAGGCGCGGGATCAACACTCAACTTTGCAGTTTACCCGAAACAATTAAAAGTAAAAACCGACTAAATCCCCTCCTATGGTAAAAATTAAAGATTTAATGATTCATCGCGAAATAAGCTGGCTGCACTTTAACGACCGGGTTTTACAGGAAGCCAGAGATGAAACAACCCCTTTGATTGAACGGTTGAAGTTTCTGGGTATTTTTTCGAATAATCGTGATGAGTTTTTCAGGGTTAGGGTGGCCACGCTTACGCGGATGCTCAATGTCGAAAAGCTCGATTACAGGATTAAATCGTCACCCAAAGAGATTTTAACCCAGATTTTTGAAATTGTTGCCGATCAGGAAAAAGTGTTTACAGATACTTACGCCGAGATTGTGGAATTACTTAAGGGCAGAAACATCTTTATTATCAACGAAAATCAGCTTTCACCTCAACAGGGCGAATTTGTAACCAACTATTTTCATCAAAATGTGAGGCCGCTGCTTTTCCCAATTATTCTCGATAATCTAAAAGAAAGCACCAGCCTCGAGGATCGCTCAATTTATCTTGCCATTCAGCTTTTGTCCACCAGCGATCCCGACAAGGAAGAATTTGCCATAACCAGAGTTCCGGTTCAGCAACTCTCCCGATTTTTGATCCTTCCCAAAGAAGATGGAAAAATCTTTATCATCCTTCTTGATGATGTTATCCGTTATTGCCTGCAATATGTTTTTTCGATTTTTGGATACGACACCTACAACGCTTACACCATCAAAATTACCCGCGATGCCGAACTCGACATTGATAACGATATTCAGAAAAGTTTCCTCGAAATAATGAGCGAAAGCCTGAAACAACGCGAGTGGGGCGACCCCGTGAGGTTTGTTTATGACAAGGCGATACCTAAAAATTTATTGAAAATTATCCGCGATAAGCTGCGCCTTTCCGACGACGACCTCCAGCGTGGCGGTGGCAGATACCACAACTTTAAGGATTTTATGAATTTCCCCAAAGTTGGAGCCGCCGACCTGTGTTATCCTGAGTCAACACCTATGCCGCACAGGGATTTGCCCATCAACAAAAGCATTTTTGAAGTTATCCGCCAGCAGGACATCATGCTGCATTATCCCTATCAATCGTTCCAGTACATTATTGACCTGCTTCGCGAAGCTTCCATTGACCCCAAGGTGCGTTCGATAAAAATGACTTTTTACAGGGCTGCCAGCCATTCCAACGTGATTAATGCTTTGATAAATGCCGCCAGAAACGGCAAATCTGTCACCGTATTTCTCGAACTTCAGGCCAGGTTTGATGAAGAGGCAAACATTTTCTGGGCGGAACAATTACAGAAAAACGGTGTTCGCATTTTGCCCACAATCCCCGGACTAAAAGTGCACAGCAAACTCATCCTTATCCGCCGCAAGGAAAACCAGCAAAATGTTTATTATGCCAACATTAGCACCGGTAACTTTAACGAATCCACGGCCAGGGTTTATGCCGACGAGAGTCTGCTCACCTCCCACCCCGGCATCACCAGCGATGTTTATAAAGTTTTTCAGCTTTTCGAAACCCGTTATTCGATCCCAAAATTTAAAGAACTTATTGTTTCACCGTTCAGCACCCGCGATTTTTTTATCCAGAAATTAAACCGCGAAATAAAAAGCGCCAGAGAAGGCAAAGAAGCCTGGGCAATTATTAAACTCAACAGCCTCATTGATAAAAAAATAATCCGTAAACTCTACAGCGCCAGCCGTGCCGGGGTTAAAATCAAAATTATAGCCCGCGGAATGTGCATTTTAATCCCTGGTGTTAAGGATATCAGCGAAAATATTGAGGCTTTCAGTATTGTTGATAAATTCCTCGAACATTCTCGGGTTTATGTTTTTTGCAATGGTGGCGATAACAAATTTTATATTGGCTCGGCCGACTGGATGCAGCGTAATCTGGATTACCGTATTGAGGTAACCTGCCCGATTTATGATAAAAATATCAAAGAAGAGCTCTGGACCATGCTTCAGATTCAACTGAGCGACAATTGCAAATCGCGCATCATCAGCCGCGAAAACCCGAATCAATACCGTAAAACAACATCTGAACCACATGTACGGTCGCAAGTTGAAATTTACAATTATTACAAAAAAAAATATGAAGAAAACAGCTAAAATGCAGAGCGCAGAGCGCAGAGCGCAAAGAGCTACCCCGATAGCTGGGGTTACCTGTTACCATTCTCACCAAAGCGGGTTTTCAACCAAAATCTCAACATTCCAATTTTCCATTCTTCCATTGTCGAATCGTCGCATTGTCAAATTCTTCCACCATTCCATTTTTCCATCATTCCATTTCTCCAATATTCCAATCTTCCATTCTTCCACCCTTCCACTTTCCTCATCTCAAAACCACTAACTAATGATATTTGCAGCTATTGATATTGGGTCGAATGCCGTAAGGCTGATGTTTGCCAACGCCCTGGGCAGTGAAAAAGCGATCAGGATCGAAAAGGCCACATTAATCAGGATTCCCATCAGGTTGGGTAAAGATGTTTACAAGAATAATACGATTTCAAAAACCCGGGCTACCAACCTGATAAAAACACTTAAAGCCTTTAAACTGCTGATAGATGTTTATAAACCCGAAAGCTATGTTGCCTGTGCCACCGCAGCCATGCGCGAAGCAACAAACGGCCCCGAAATACTGAATAAAATTAAAAAAGAAACCGGCATAAAAATCAAACTTATTGATGGGCTTGAAGAAGCCGAAATTATCCGCTCCACCAATAATATCGGCTCCTTCATCAACAAAAACCTTACAATGTATGTTGACCTTGGTGGCGGAAGTACCGAAATTTCGGTTATCTCCAAAACCAATTTCATTGATGCAAATTCATTCAAAATAGGAACACTCAGGATTTTAAGCAAGAAAGTTGACAAAAACAGCTGGGACGAACTTGCCGACTGGCTCCAGCGTTTTAAAGCTGATTTTGGAAAGATAAACATCATTGGTTCAGGCGGAAATATCAACAAACTGGCAAAACTTTATGGCAAAGCCGGCGAAAACGAAATTTCATTTCAAAATCTCGAAAAAGCATACAAACACCTTAAAAGCTTCACGCTCCACGAACGCATCGAGGATATGGGACTTCGCCCCGACCGCGCCGATGTTATTGTTCCGGCGGCAAAGGTGTTTTTATTCATCGCCAAAACCGTTAAAGCCGAAACCATCATGGTTCCTAAAATTGGCCTGGCCGATGGCTTAATTTATAAATTGTATCAGGAATACATTTTCGGGAAAAATGCCAGACCGTCCAAAAGCAAAGGCATTTAAAGTTTTTTGAACTATTGTTGGCATACCAACAAATTCGATAACACAAAATCGTTTCATATTAAAAAAAATATACTTTTGTGGGTAAATTTTAAATCACAAAAAATGAATATTCCAGATAATCTGAAGTACACCAAAGATCACGAATGGATCAAGGTAAACGGCGATGAAGCCACTGTTGGGGTTACCGACTATGCCCAAAACGAATTGGGCGACATTGTTTTTATTGAAGTAGAAACTGTTGGCGAAACACTCGACATGGAAGAAACATTTGGTACCATCGAAGCTGTTAAAACAGTTTCGGATATGTTTATGCCGGTGTCAGGCGAAGTACTCGAATTTAATGAAGAATTGGAACAAAGTCCCGAAATCGTTAACAGCGACCCGTACGGAAAAGGCTGGATTATCAAGATCAAAATGTCGGATCCGGGTCAGCTTGACGAATTACTTGATGCGGCAGCATACAAAGAATTGATTTAAATTTTTTTTGGGAAAACAAGCAAATAATAGTTTTTGAAAATTTATAACTAAATACTTAGTTGATCGGACAATAAATAAAATATTTGCTCCGTTTTGCTTGAAATAGAAGAAAATAAAAGTTGTATTAACAATAAAACTTAATAATATGGAAGAAAAAAAAAGTAAAAAAGCAGACCTTGAAAGCAAAAAGACACTCTTTTTGGAATTAGGTCTTGTATTCACGCTGGCTTTTGTCCTTGTTGCTTTCAATTACAAGTCATACGAACGTTCGGATGTTACCAATATTGAAGTTAGGGCTGACAACACACCGGAGGACATTGTGCCAATTACAAAACAAGAAGTAAAACCTCCACCACCACCTCCTCCCAGACAGGTTACTGTAATTAATATTGTTGAGGATAACGTGGACGTTGAAACCGACCTTGAGATTGATATGGAAGCCGACCAGTCAACCGAAGTTCAGGACTATGCTCCAATTGCTCAAAAAGCAGAGGAAGAAGTTGTTGAGATGGAGATTTTTACCGTGGTCGAATCAATGCCAAGTTTTCCGGGTGGAGATGCAGCCAGGATGAAATTCCTTCAGGAAAATATCAAATACCCGCAGATGGCACGCGAAAGCGGAATCCAGGGAACTGTTTATGTAACTTTTGTTGTTGAGCCAAGCGGAAATGTTTCCGATGTAAGGGTTTTACGTGGTATTGGCGGTGGCTGCGACGAAGAAGCTATCCGCGTAATCCAGAGCATGCCTAAGTGGGAAGCCGGAAAACAACGCGGAAAATCGGTCAGGGTTCAGTTTAACATGCCTATCAAATTTACGTTGCAAGGCTAAAATTTAAAATCAAAATACACGGAAATCCCGGAAGTGCTTAACTTTCGGGATTTTTTTTGAAATGCTCATAAACAAGCCTGCCTTTGGATTCGCCAATTACTTTTTGTAATTCTTCGAGATTTGCTTCCTTAATTTTTTTTACCGATTTTAAATCAGATAATAATTTTTGGGAAATTACTCCACCAATTCCGGGGATGTTGGTTAGCCCTGTTTTGATGGTGCCTTTTTCGCGCTTCTTGCGATGATGCGTAATCCCAAAACGATGCGCTTCATCCCGCAAATACTGGATTACACGCAATGTTTCCGATTTTTTATCTAAATAAATCGGCACCTGATCATCCGGAAAATAAAGTTCTTCCAGCCTTTTGGCAATGCCGATAATAGTAATTTTCCCACGTAAATCTAATTTTTCGAGGCTCGAAACCGCCGAACTTAATTGTCCTTTTCCACCGTCAATCACGATAAGTTGAGGCAATCCCTGATTTTCATCAATCAACCTTTTATATCTCCGGTAAATCACTTCCTCCATCGAAGCAAAATCGTTGGGGCCTTCCACAGTTTTGATATTGAAATGGCGATAATCCTTTTTACTGGGCTTTGCATCACGGAAACAAACCATCGCAGCCACCGGATAATCGCCCTGGATATTTGAATTATCAAAACATTCGATGTGAGCCGGAGGCTCCTTCATCCGGAGATCCTTCATCATTGTGTTCAAAATCCGTTTGCTGTGCCTGTCGGGATCAACAAGTTCGACCTGCTTGCGTTTTTCGAGCATGTAATATTTTGCGTTGCGCTCCGAAAGTTCGAGCAGATGCTTTTTATCACCGATTTTTGGAACCGTAAAAGTTACTCCCGGAATTTCCAGGTCAAGGTCAAACGGGATGAGCGCCTCTTCGGAATTGCTGTCGAATCTTTGCCTGAAATCGGCAATGGCGAGTGAAAGCAATTCATCGTTAGGTTCATCGAGTTTTTTCTTCATCTCGACCGTATGCGCCTGAACGATGGCGCCATCAACAACTTTGAGATAATTGGCATAACCGGCTTCGTCGTCGCTGATGATGGTAAAAACATCCACATTATGGATTTTCGGATTCACCACCATCGATTTGCTCTGGAACCGTTCCAGTAGAATAATTTTCTCTTTTATAACCTGAGCTTTCTCAAATTCGAGGGTTTCGGCATATTTTTTCATCAGGTCCCGCAGGTTCGAAAGCACAGTATTGATGTTCCCTTTAAGGATTTCGGTAATGTGTGTAATTGTCTGAGCGTATTCATCTTCAGCCTGGAAACCCTCGCAGGGGCCTTTGCAGTTGCGCAGGTGATATTCGAGACAAATCTTGAATTTTTTATCTTTAATATTTTTATCGGTAAGATTAAGATTGCAATTCCGGAGCGGATAAAGGTGGCGGATAAGCTCGAGCAAAGTGTGCATCATGCGCACCGAAGCGTAAGGGCCAAAATAAACGGATCCGTCGTGAATGATGTTTCGCGTGGGGAAAACCCGCGGGAACCTTTCCTTTTTGATGCAGATCCACGGGAAAGTCTTGTCGTCCTTCAGGTTAATGTTATAGCGCGGCTGGTACTTTTTGATGAGGTTGTTTTCGAGCAAAAGCGCGTCCAGCTCTGTACTTACAACGATGTGGCGGATATCAGCAATTTTCCGTACCATCACCGAAGTTTTTCCACTCAGGCTGCTGTCTTTATTAAAATACGACAAAACCCGCTTTTTGAGCGATTTTGCCTTGCCAACATAAATTATCTTGTCGTGCTCATCAAAAAACTGGTAAACCCCCGGATTGTCGGGCATGGTTTTGAGCAGCGGTTCAAGCTTTTCGATATGCAGTTTTGATTTTTGCAATGGTCAGATGTATTGTGGTGAATGGAATATTTTATAGAAAGCAGTCGGCAGTCGCAGTCGGCAGTGTCCAGTTGGATATATTTCTTTCACTTTTCACTTTAATTAAATACTTCAGGCATTTTAGGCACTTCTTTCTTTCATGTGGTCCCATCCCTGCGCCTTTATTTCGACCTGCGACCCTGATTTTGTGATCAGATTTACACCAAGACTTTTGTCGGTGATATGGCCAATTATCGAAACTTCAAGAATGTTTTTAATGAGATCGTAATCGGATTGCCGGATGGTGAAGAGTAATTCGTAATCTTCGCCGCCATTGAGCGCATAAAGCGTGGGGTCCATATCAAAACTCCGTGCTGTGTCGTAGGTTGATTGATCAATGGGAATTTTTTCTTCGTAAACAGTACATCCCACGCCAGAATTTTTGCAAATATGTTTGATCTCCGAAGCCAGGCCATCCGAAACATCAATCATTGCCGTAGGTTTTATTCCGGTGGTTTCAAAAATTCTGATAATATCCTGACGCGCTTCGGGTTTTAGCTGGCGCTCGAGCACATAATCGTAGCCATGAAGTTCGGGCTGCATCTCAGGATTGGCTCTGTAAACCGCCTTTTCGCGCTCCAGCACGAGCAGTCCGGCGTAAGCGCCACCAAGGTCTCCCGAAACACAAAGTAAATCGCCTTCCTTGGCCGGGCCTCGGTAAACAACTTTCTCTTTAGCCACGGTGCCAACCGCCGTTACCGACAAAACCAATCCCTGCACGCTGCTGCAGGTATCGCCGCCTACAAGGTCAACTTTGTATTTTTCGCAAGCAAGATACATTCCTGCGTAAAGCTCTTCGACGGCTTCAAGCGAAAACCGGTTTGAAATGCCAATGCCAACGATCACCTGCTGCGGCGTTCCGTTCATCGCATAAATATCCGACAGATTCACAACAATGGCTTTGTAACCAAGATGTTTGAGCGGCACGTAAGTCAGGTCAAAATGAATGCCTTCGAGCAGCAGGTCTTTGGTGATAAGTGTGAATTTATCGCCCGAATCAATAACCGCGGCATCATCGCCCACACCTTTCACGGTTTGTGTATGATGGATTTTAACGCCCGAGGTCAGGTGGTCAATCAGACCGAATTCGCCCAACTCAGAAATCTCCATTCGTTTGGTTCCTCTTTTTTCGAACATATTTTTCAAAAGATTTAATGAAGGGCAAAATTAGGCAATATTGGCGGAAGGTAATTTCGAAAACAAAAGGTTTTATGAAACACAAAATTGCTGGATGTTTATAGAAGTTGATATCAACACATCCATTAACTTAAATTTTGCATCTGTCATGTTGGTTTAAAAGTCTCTTTTGCTGGAAGCCTCAAAAATGTTATTTGTGATCAAAGAGAGAAGTCTGAAAAACTGCACCACCAACTTTTACAACAAATATGAAAAGTTGAAAACACTAATTAGTAATTAGTAAATATGATTAATTTTGCTAATTGGTAATTAGTGCGCTTATGAATAAAAATGAAATAAAGAGAGTTATCGTATCACAAAGTGAAACTAGCTCCAATTCAAATTATGTTGAGCGGGAGTTGGGATTTGCGGATAATGGTCCACAAAACGATCCATTTATCAGAATCATCACCGGTATCCGAAGATGTGGAAAATCCACCCTGATGGATAAGATCAGGCACTCGAATCCAGAAAACCATTTTTTCATCAATTTTGATGATAATCGGTTAACTGGATTTACTGCTGAGGATTTTGAGCGAATGTATGAATCGTTTTATGAACTTTACGATACTGAGAAAACCTGGTATTTTGATGAAATACAATCAATAGAAGGCTGGGAAATGTTTATCAGACGACTTCATAACCAAGGTCATAAAGTTTATATTACCGGATCAAACGCAGGCATACTTAGTGCTGAACTTGGTACAAAGTTAACGGGACGTTATCTCCAAAGCGAACTCTTTCCATTTTCTTTTTCTGAATACATCCACTTTAAAGGGGTTTTTCCAGGCGAAAATGATGTTTATTCCAGTGAAAAGGCAATTGTTCTACAAAAGTTATTCAGGGAATATTTGATTAGCGGTGGATTCCCGGAGTTTTTAATAACTGGAAATGTGGAGTATCTCAATAATCTTTACGAAAATGTAATTTACAGGGATGTAATAACGCGCTACAGCATACGAAATTCAAAAACACTCATCGAATTAATCCATTTTCTGATCTGTAATGTTGCCAAAGAAACAAGCTACAATTCATTAAAAAATATTTTTGGAATTTCCAATGCCATCACTGTAAAAGAATATATTGGGTATTTTGAGGATTCTTATCTGCTTTTTTCGATAAATAAGTATGATTTTTCGCTTAAAAAACAAATTGCCAACCCTAAAAAGATCTACTCCATTGACACAGGTCTCGCTAACTCGGTTTCGTTTCAGTTTAGCGAAAATGTAGAACGGCAACTCGAAAATATTGTTTTTCTGCATCTTAGAAGGAGTACCACTGAAATTTATTACCATAAAGGTAATTTTGAATGTGATTTCATCGTGACTCAAAACAAAAAAGTAATTCAGGCCATTCAGGTATGTCAATCGTTGGAAAACGATTTGGTAAGAAACAGGGAAATGGCCGGATTAATTGAAGCAATGAGTAGCTATCAGTTGACAGAGGGACTGATCCTAACTGAAGACGAAGAAGAAACTATCACCCATATTCAAGGAACAGTGCGCTTGTTGCCTGTTTGGAAATGGTTGCTTGGATTTGGCATTAAATAGGATGGCCATTGTTAACAACCATCGGGTTAAAAGCTCATTACTCAATAGCATAACCCGACTTAAAAACTCCGGATTTTGTAACAAATTTGCAACATGTTTTCTGTGTAAGATCGCGAAGCAAATTTTAGTTCACACTGGTTGATGGGGCTGTTATCCATTGTTACAGGTTTTTAAAAGCTGTCGGCGGTCGAAAAAAAAATCTGTAAAAATGAAACCCTTTTACTTTTTTCCTGTCTATATCAAAAAACAATAATTTCTAATTCTTATCATCATGAAAAAGCAAATTCTTTTATCGGTCGTGTTGTTGGCCGCAATCGCTCAGTTTTGGGGATGTACCGATGAGCAAAATTTCTGGGGACATATCAAAGGATCGGGACACATCATTGATGTAAACTATTCGTTTACCGATTTTACCAAACTCGACGTCAGCCATGCCTTTGCGGTTACCGTCGTGCCATCCGACTCATTTTATGTTAAAATTGAGGTTGACGACAATATCGCCAAATATCTGAATGTGTATAAAACGGGAAACTGGCTGATGATTGGTCTGGAAGATGATCATAATTACACCAACATCCACCTGAAAGCCGAAATCCATACACCCGACCTTACCGAATTTAAAGGAAGCGGCGCCATCGTTGCCGAAATGTCGGCCTTCGATTTTGCCCACGACCTTACGGTTGATTTATCCGGGGCAAGTGTATTTTCAGGGAATTTCGCCACTGCTGATCTCGACCTTCATTTGTCGGGTGCAAGCGTTGTAAATATTACCGGCACCGGTAACGGGCTTAACATTGATGCAAGCGGCGCAAGTGTGCTCAACATGGGTAATTTTGTATGCCACGATGCCGATGTACTTTTAAGCGGTGCTACTTTCGCAACCATTCACGCCACCGAAACCCTCAGCGCCGAATTAAGCGGTGCTTCAACCCTTAATAATTATGGTGATCCAACACTGGGAAGCATCAATATTTCGGGGGCATCGGTCATCCATAAATTGTAATTTTTCCGGGTTTCACCTTGTCTGGATTTAAAACCCAGACGTGGTTGGTTTAAAAAAGAATCAGGCATTTCGGCCTGATTTTTTACTTTTGGGAAAAAATACAGGATGGAAATAATCAGATGGGGAATTATCGGGTGCGGCAAAGTAACGGAGGTAAAAAGCGGCCCGGCATTTCAAAATGCCACAAACTCGGAACTGGTTGCGGTAATGCGCCGAAATGCTGACCTGGCAAAGGATTACGCCGAAAGGCATCATGTTGCCCGTTGGTACGACGATGCCGCTGCGTTAATCGCCGACACCGGGGTTGATGCTGTTTATGTGGCAACGCCTCCCGGGAATCATAAAGAATTTGCAATTCTCGCAGCCCGTGCCGGGAAGCCGGTTTATGTCGAAAAGCCGATGGCACTGCATTTTAAAGAGTGTCAGGACATGATCAACGTTTGCGAAGAAGCCGGTGTGCCTCTATTTGTTGCCTATTATCGGCGCGCCTTGCCGCGCTTTTTGCTCATCAAAAAATGGATTGATGAAAATACAATTGGGCAGGTGCGCTTTGTGAATACAACTTTTTATAAACGCCCCTTTGAAACTGATTTGAAAGGTGTCGAACACTGGCGTGTTCAGCCAAACATTCCGGGTGGCTATTTTTCTGATCTGGCCAGCCATACCCTCGACATACTTCAGTTTTTCCTGGGAATGATCATTTCAGCACAAGGCCAGGGCTCCAACCAGGCTAATCTTTATCAAAACGACGACATTGTGAGCGGGTCATTCCTCTTTGCCAGCGGCGCACATGGGACCGGAACCTGGTGTTTTTCGGCCTTCGGCGACGTTGACCGCACCGAAATTGTTGGCGAAAAAGGTAAAATCACTTTTGCAACTTTTTGCAACGAACCGCTTTTGCTCGAAACAAGTTCCGGAATTCAAACCGTCCAGGCCGAAAACCCGCTTCACATCCAGCAACCACTTATCCAGACCATCGTCGACGAATTGCTGGGAAAAGGCAAATGCCCCAGCACCGGAAGAACCGCAGCCCGCACAAATTGGGCGATGGACAGGATTTTGAGTTAGAAAGGTGAAGATTGGAAGAATGGAATGGTGGAAGAATGGAAGATTGTTGTGAAACCTGATTGATTGAAATTGAAGCATCGCTTAACCTTAAAAATTGCTTCATTTTTAGTGTGATTTTTGGACAACATAGGTCTAAGGTTCGTCTAAGGTAGCTCTAAGCTTACTCTAAGCAAAAATTGTTTGAAAAAGGGAAATAGAATTTGGAAAAACGGAATAGTGGAATAGTGGAATAGTGAAAAAATGGAAAAATGGAATGGTGGAAGAACGGAATAAATAACTAACGATGTGCTATTTACGTTGGGCTCTTTACGCTCTGCGCTTCGCGCTCTGCGTAAAGATTTAAAACTTTAATAATGGTAAAACAATACTTCGAAAAAATACTAACCAGGGCTTTTTGCCACGACGGACTAATCAAACCGGATGATACAGCATTAATTTTTTATGACCTCGATTTCATCCAAAACCGTGTCGCCTCACTCAAATCGTTATTTCCGGAAAACGCGCTTCATGCCATCGCAGTGAAGGCAAATCCGCTGCCATCAATTCTTGGGAAACTAAAATTAATGGGAACAGGTGCCGAAACAGCAAGTCTTCCAGAGCTTATTATCGCGTTGAAATCGGGTTTTCCTGTCGAAAAAATTGTATTCGACTCCCCTGTAAAAACCATCGGAGAGCTCGAATTCACCCTCAAAGCAGGTGTACACCTCAACGCTGATTCGTTGGGTGAAATCGAAAGAATTTCCAAAATCCGACAAAATATCGAATCAAAAAGTACGATTGGACTCAGAATTAACCCGCAGGCAGGAACCGGAAAAATTGAGATTACCAGTGTTGCCGGAACCTATTCAAAATTTGGTGTTCCTGTTAAGAATTTCAGAGATGAAATTATTGGTGCATATCTCGAAAACGATTGGCTTACGGCCATCCACGTGCATGTTGGCTCACAGGGTTGCGAACTTCCCTTGCTCATCAAAGGGATCAAAATCGTTTATGAACTGGCTTTGGAAATCAATCGGCTTTTGGAAAAATCAGGAAAACGGCACCGCATCAGGGTTTTTGATATTGGTGGCGGGTTGCCGGTAGCTTACAAAGACAACGATTTGCCGCCAACGATGGAAGAATATGTCCGGGCACTTCGATCGGAAATGCCGGCATTGTTTGATGGCTCATTTACGCTTATCACGGAATTTGGCCGGTGGGTTCATGCCAATGCCGGTTTTGCGGTAAGCCGCGTCGAATATCTTAAAATCACCAAAGGAACAGGCAATGCCACGGATACAACCGTTTCATCCGAAGTGAGTACGATTTTGATTCATGTGGGCGCCGATTTGTTAATCCGGGAATGTTACCTGCCAAATCAATGGTCGCATAAAATTTCGGTTGCCGATCCCTCAGGAAAGATTAAAACCGGAAATGCGGCAGGAAAATATACCATCGCCGGCCCGCTTTGCTTTCAGGGCGATATTATTGCCAGAGAAATTTCCCTGCCACAGGTTGCCGAAGGCGATTACATCGTCATCCACGACACCGGCGCATATACGCTGAGCATGTGGTCGCGCTACAACAGCCGCCAGATGCCAAAAGTTCTCGAATTCAGCAATGAAGGTAAGGATTTCGAAATCCTCAGGGAGCGGGAAACTACCGAAGATTTGTTCAGGTTTTGGAGTTAGTTTGTTATCGCTGCACTCTCATTACGCCATTTTGGCTCAGATAAAAATGCCCATGGTGCCTTAGTGGTAAAAAATACATCAGAAAACAAACCACTAAGACACGCAGGACACTAAGAAACACTTAGTGAAACTCAGTGTTCTTAGTGCCTTAGTGGTGAAGAAAATTAAACACAACAAACACATAGACCACTATAGTTTTTCTATTGTGTTCTATGTGTTTATGTGTCTATGTGGTTCATCTTATCTGCGGTTGAGCCTGTCGAAACCTCCCCTATTCAATAACCAGTTTCACAAAACTTGTTTTATCGGCCATGCTGATTTTCAGAAAATACAAACCAGCCGGTCTTCCCGAAAGGTTGATCACAGTTTCGGTTTCAGAAATTCCAGTCCAGATTGTCTGACCTTTTGAATTGGTAACTTCAAGCCGGTTCCCTTGGCTGATGCCGGAAACAGCAAAATTTCCGTTGCCGGGATTTGGGAAAACCTGAATGTTTTCGATTTCAACTGAGGACGTCGAAAGTGTGCCAACTTTTAAAGATGCAATCGCTGAAACGCCATTGGTGGCAAAGGTTCCGCTGGTATTTGGAAATGACGGTTCAAACGAAACCTCTGCATCAGCAAAAGTTCCGGTTTCGGATTTATATACTTTAAAACGCAGGGTTTCACCGTCGGCCAGGCCTTCTTTTACGGAAGTTGTCGGGTCGTCGCCAAAAATGGTGAGCGCCGAAGCCTGGGTTTTATCCTGAATATTGATTGCTCCGGCGCAAGTTCCCGAATTATCGAAAACCGCTATGGCATCACCAGTTTCCAAATTTTCGGAAATGGCGGCAGGGATGGCGATGATGTGGGTGATGGGGGTGGTTGAGATTTTAAACGCTGACAGGTCTGGCGACGCTGTCAGGTTTTCAAAACCAACTTTTAAACCTTCACAAGCCGGAAACCCGATTGTTCCGTTGCTTGCTGTCAAAACAAAATAGGCTTTTCCTGGCAAAAGTTCGCCAAGTGTTGCGATGCCCATCTCCGGCCAGAAAACCCGCCAGCCGGCGATTTCTTTAATCATCACTACGCTGGTGGCAGGCTGAACCTGCAACCCTGTCGTTGGAACCGCACAAGCCGAAAGTACCGGAAGGATTTGCCAGCCGGAGTTGGTGCCAAAAGCCGTGTTTTGTTCCTTGAAACCAACCATTGGCAAAGCCTTTTCGCTGCCAAGTTTTACCACATAGCCTGAGTGAGATTCCCAGTCTCCGAGCGTGTTCACGTTTTGCCCCGGCCAATAAACGCCGGTTTGGTTGTACAGGATAATCAAATCTTCCGAAAGCGGTGCCAGCACATTTTCGAGGGCAGGCTGGATGGGCATAATCCATGACGAAACCCCGCTCCAGCCCTGCGAAACAGTAAAAGCATCATAAATAGGGGCAGCGATTTCGTTGGATAAATTGCTGCGGTTGCCCGAATGGTCGAAGGCGGCAACCGCATATTCAAATTCGTCGGTGTTGAGGTTGATATTTGGCAAAACGGCTTGCGTGGTTGTGGCAAACGGCTCATCACTAAAGTTGCCACCGGCGCCACGGTAAACGGCGTAATATTGCAAATCCTCCTCGGGATTTGGCGTCCAGTGCAGGTTATACGAAACCCCGGCAACAGCGCCGGCTAAGTTCAGCGGAGCAGCCGGGGCAAGGTTATCCACCGAATAGCCGCTGTCGGGCTGGCTGACCCAGTAAACGGCGGTATTGGCGGTGTGTGCCACAACAATAAATTTCGACCAGAACATGCCGTTGATGGTCGAATCGCCGAGAGTTGGCGCTGAGTAGCCATAACTCTGGAAACCCATGGCCGGCATTTCACCAACATACTCCCAATCTTTGGTGCCTTTTTGGAAGTACTGGCCAACCGGCGTTTTTGAGGCAACGATGTTTTGTTTGCCGTTTTCATCCAACTCCCGCCAGAATGAATATTTTGTAACGTCATAAGCCGAATTTCCATCATCGAAAATGCTGGCATTGTAATGAATACCGACCATTTTCCCCTGATCCTGCGGAAGGTCAGCTATTTTAAAAATGTCCGGTTCACCGTTTGCCGGAATTGGGTTGCCGCCCCAAATCCAGTTTTCCGGGCCGCCGTAAGCGCCCATATCTGCACGGACTGTTCCCATCCCAAAAGGAATGTTAGTGTCTTCATCGGTTGGGTCAGCGGCATCAACACAAGGTGACGTGGGAAGCAGGTGGCCGAGAGAATCGGCTAATTTGGGATTACCGTTAGTTTTGGAATATGATAAGTCAAAGTTTCCAGAGAATTGAGTGCCATATTTATTGTTTAAGCAGACAATAGAATTGAGTAGATAAGATTTTTCTGGACTATTACCATAAACACCCATAGTGCCGTTGTAAATTGAGGTTAGAAAATTTCCGTACAAAGTTCTTGAGTAAATCCCATAATCTTTGTTTGCTGAAATAACTGAATTTTCTGCGAAGACACTACTGTTATAACCGTAAATACCCATCTCCCCATTTTTTGAAACAATGGAACCGCTTAATATTACAGCTTGAGTACTGTTTGTTTCTAAATAAATGCCATGATTGGTATTTCCGGAAATATTTGATTGATTAACCTTATGGGTTGAGCCGTAACTATTGCTGTAAATCCCATGTCTGTGATTATTTGTAATTTCCGAATGTTCAACAGTTATTGGAGAATCAGGACCTTGTGTGTAAATTCCTTCGTAACCATTGTTTGAAATAGAGGAATTTGAAACTTTAACTGGGGAATAGGAAGAACCTATGTAAATCCCACCTGCGGGACAATTTGAAATAAGGGAATTATTTATAACAACCCCCGAATTACCGGCAGCAGTATAAATACCATAACCGCCTGCATTTTTAATGGTGACACTGTCTATAAAAATATCAGAATAGGCACTAGTTGTGTAGAGGGCAGTGCCGCCAGCATGGCTAATCTCAGAATTCTTCATTTCGACAGAACTATGACTGGCTTGGCTATTAATACCGCCAATTAGGCTAAATGTTGAATGGTCAATTTGCATGGCAGGAACAGTATCAACGTTGGTTGAGTAATTATTTATGCTGCTTAAGTTGAGTATGGAATTGCTGATATCAAGATTCGAATTAAGGTAATTAAATTTAATATTGTCAATAAGGGTTTCTTGATTATTTGAAAAATTACCATTTACATGATTTAAAACCATTAACCCCAAAGTATCCGAAACTTGAAAATTGTAATTGATTATTGTAGAGTAGGTGTTCCAATCAATTGCATAATTGTAATTGGATTCATAAAATGCAATCCAGGTGCCATTATTTACTCTGTACAAAAACTGAGTATTACAGTTTGGATAGGAGTTTGATATTCTGAAATCCAAACTTATTGATAATTTTCCTGGTGAGTTTACAATAATTGGTTTGGAGACAACTCCATAATTATTTCCTGTATTCGATGAAGTAATAAGTAAAAATGGGGTA
>CAIYZW010000512.1 GCA_903930725.1 uncultured Bacteroidota bacterium | reverse complement strand
TGGAAAAATCGAGGTTTCAAGTAAATTAGGTAAAGGAAGCAAATTTTCGGTAATACTTAAAAATATTCAGGTGGTAGCGATCGAAGGTCCCGAAAAAAGAAAACCCGGAAACCTTAACGATTTTACTGATATCGAATTTGGTGAAGGAACCTTGATTATTGCCGATGATGAGGATTTAAACAGGAGCCTGATCAAGGCATGTTTTGAAAATACTAAAGTAATTGTTCTCGAAGCCCAGAATGGGGATGAAGCCATCGAACTGACCAGGAAACATAACCCGAGTGTTGTTTTGATGGATTTGAAAATGCCCATTAAAGACGGATTTGAAGCGGCAGCCGAAATCAAAAATGACGAAAAAACCCAAACAGTGCCAATCCTGGCATTTACAGCTTCTCACCTTTTCGGGACTTCCGATTCTCCTGATCGACAATTATTTGCCGGGTTCATCTCAAAACCGGTTTTTTTAACCGAACTTTACGAAGAAGTTGCACGGTTTATTCCTCATACCCGTAAATCGAGCGATTATAATCTTATAAACAGCGAGAACGAATTTGAGAAATTGATAAAAATTGACAAAAATTCAATATCACGCGAAACCTTTGAGTCCCTTCAAAATCATTTCATTACCGAATGGGATCAAATAAATCAAACCAATTCGATGAACAAGATTCTGGAATTTTCGAACAACCTAAAAAGCTTTGCAAACCAAAACAATCTTAAGGCATTATCATTCTACGCTAACGAAATAATTACCAGCAGCACGTCATTTGATATAGATAGAGTGATGAACCAGATAAGGAAATTTCCTGAGATCATTCAAATTCTTAAACCTACTTTTTAATTGATAAACTTATGCTAAGTCCTATCGAAAATAAGAATTGCAAAATATTGGTGGTTGATGATGTATCGCAAAACGTCCAGGTAATTGGAAGTATCCTTTTCGACCAAAACTACCAGGTTTCGTTTGCACTTAGTGGATCCGAAGCACTCTCATTAATTGATCATGAAGATTTCGACCTCATTTTACTGGATATTTTAATGCCAGGAATGGATGGTTATGAAGTATGTAAAATCATCAAAGCCAATGAGAAAACAAAAGGACTTCCAATAATTTTTCTAACAGCCAAATCAGATATTCAAAGTGTTGTAAAAGGATTCGAGATGGGGGCTGTTGATTATCTGTCGAAACCTTTTAAAACAGAAGAGCTCCTTGCCCGTGTAAGAACCCAGCTTGAACTTAAGAAACAAAAAGAACAACTCGAAAACTTAAATGAATTTCTCGAAGAAAAGGTAATAGAACGTACTCTTGAGTTGCAAAAAGCAAACGAACAATTATCGAAACTCGAGCAGGCGAAAAGTAAATTTCTCACGCTCATCAGTCACGAATTACGCACTCCCCTCAATGCAATAAATGGTTTTATCGAGATACTTTATCCATCACTTAGATTAACGGAACACGATCAAACAATCAATATTTTGATGAATGCTTCCGAAAAACTAATCAACCTTTCCGAAACAGCCTTATTGATAACCGAACTCCAGTTAGGTGAGTATCAAATTGATTTTTCGGATGTTGATATTATCGAAATTGCAAAGCTTGCCACATTTGCTTACCACGATTTAATCAATGAAAAGGGGATTCAGGTATTCTCAGATTTTACTGATGAAGCAAAAATCATTCATGGTGACTATGAATTGATTCTCAATTCAGTAAAAAAAATCATGCACAATGCGGCAAAGTTCACACCTGATAATGGTTACATTCATTTATCAAACGCCATGAATGAACCTTTTGTCGAATTAATTATCACCAACAGTGGACCAGGATTTTCTGAAGAAGAATTGGAAAAACTATTCGAATTTTTTGCTATTGATAAGATGAAAAATTTTACCGAAGGTTTTGGACTTGGTCTCGCGGCAGTAAAATTAGCCATGGAAGTAAATTCAGGTAAAATCGAAATTAAAAACCTCACCCAGGGCGGAGCTTCAGTGACACTGAAGTTTCCAAATTAAGCTGTCAAAAGCTGTTTGACTGATAGCCAAATAAAATCGTTATCAAAGGCCCCACATTGGAATAATGGCTACTTTTGCCGTCTTCAAAGGACTTTAGAAATATTTTTTAGATACGTTTGTTTATCTAAAATAATAATTCTACTTTTGCAGCCCCATTTTTTGGGAGGTGTAATAATTGGAATTGAAATAATTGAAAAATAGATGGATACCTTAAGTTACAAGACGATAAGCGCAAATAAAGAAACCGCAACTAAAGAGTGGGTTATCATTGATGCTGAAAATGAGATACTTGGAAGATTAGCTTCAAAAGTAGCATTGCTTCTCAGAGGCAAATTAAAAACCAACTTCACACCTCATGCAGATTGCGGTGACAATGTTGTTATTATTAATGCCGCTAAAGTGCGCCTTACCGGCAACAAAATGATGGATAAAGAATACCACCGTCATTCGCAATATCCAGGTGGCCAAACAGTGCTGACTGCCAAGCAAATGTTGCTCAAAAAGCCAACATCAATTGTCGAAAAAGCCATAAAAGGCATGTTGCCAAAAAACAGGCTCAGCAACCAGATTATCGGTAACCTTTATGTTTATGAAGGCGCTGAACACAAACAGGAAGCACAACAACCAAGAAAAATTAACTTAACAGAAATTAAATAAGCGATGGAAATTATTAATGCTTTAGGCAGAAGAAAAACTGCAATTGCCCGTGTTTATCTCAAACCCGGTAATGGTACAATAACCGTAAACAAAAGAACCATAGAAAATTATTTTCCAGTTGCTACCTTACAATACGTTGTTCGCCAACCACTTAACCTTACCAATAATATTGATAAACTGGATGTTGATGCCAGATTATCAGGTGGCGGAACTAATGGACAAGCCGAAGCCCTCCGCTTAGGTATTTCGAGAGCACTTGTTGAATTGGACCCAACCTATCGTCCTGTTTTGAAAGCTTTAGGCTTAATGCGCAGAGACCCAAGAATGGTTGAACGTAAAAAACCAGGACAGAAAAAGGCTCGTAAGAAATTCCAGTTTAGTAAACGTTAATCTTCGGATATTAAAGTGTTTAGTATCTAAATCAGCAAGACTTCGGGAGTACCTGAACTACTTGCTGATTGCATTAAACAGAAAGTAAACATAAAATCTAAATTAAATGCCAAGAACAAGTTTTGAAGAATTATTAGATGCCGGTGTACATTTTGGGCATCTTAAAAGAAAATGGAATCCAAACATGGCTCCTTACATTTTTATGGAGCGCAACGGAATTCACATCATTGACCTTTATAAAACCGCTGCAAAAATCGAAGAAGCTGCATCAGCTTTAAAGCAAATTGCCAGGTCAGGAAAAAAGGTACTTTTCGTAGCTACCAAAAAACAGGCTAAAGAAATAGTATCTGAAAAAATGAAAACAGTTGGAATGCCTTACGTTACCGAGCGTTGGCCTGGTGGTATGCTTACCAACTTTGCCACCATCCGCAAGGCAGTACGCAAAATGGCTTCTATTGATAAAATGATTACCGACCAGACTTTCACCAACATTTCAAAAAGGGAAAGACTTCAGATAACCCGTGAAAGAGCCAAGCTGGAAAAACAATTAGGTAGTATTGCCGATTTGAACCGCCTTCCTTCAGCACTTTTTATTATTGATATTTTAAAAGAACACATTGCTGTTGCCGAAGCCAAAAAACTGAACATCCCAACCTTTGCTATTGTTGATACAAACTCGAATCCAAAGTTGGTTGATTTCCCAATCCCGGCTAACGACGATGCTTCCAAATCAATTTCGTTAATCATTGATATCATGGTTAAAGCCATGGACGAAGGTTTAATGGAAAGAAAAGTTGATAAGGATAAACGCGCCAAGGAAGAAGAATTAGAAAGAGAAGAAGCCATCAGAATCAAGACCCGCACCAAGCAGGATATTGAAGCCGAAACTGATGAAAACGAAGATGAAGATTCGGTTGCTGCACGCAGGGAAGAAGCCAAACGCCTGAAGAAAATTGAAGAGGAAGAACAACAAAACCGCGAAAAACGTCCTCGTAAAGGCACAGCTATCCATAAAAAATAATCATAAATTATTGATTTTTAAAACATATCGAAGAGAAAAGGAACACCGTTCTGATTCTCTTTTTTTTAATAAAACAGCATAAATAATTATTAACACTCAAAATATTTTATAATGGCAAATATCACTGCTTCAGACGTTGCAAAACTTCGTAGACAAACCGGTGCCGGTATGATGGACTGCAAACAAGCACTTCAGGAAACTGACTGCGATTTTGAAAAAGCAATCGAATACCTCCGGAAAAAAGGTGCAAAAGTAGCTGCAAAAAGAGCTGATAAAGATGCTACCGAAGGCCTGGTTATCGCAAAAACTACTGATGACAAGACTTTTGGAGTTTTATTAATGGTCAATTGCGAAACCGACTTTGTTGGAAAGAGCGAAGACTTTGTAAAATTTGTACATGGCCTGGCCGACCTCGCTATCGAAAAAAGAGCTAAAAGCCTACAGGAAATGATGGCTTTGACCCTTGGTGGAATTTCGGTTGAACAAGCACTGAATGAACTTGTTGGTAAAACTGGTGAAAAAATGGAATTCGATTCATACGAAGCCATCGAAGCACCAAAAGTTTTTGGATACAACCATATTGGCAACAAAATAGGTACATTGGTTTCGTTAAACAAAGCTGATGCTAAAAATGTTGATGAAATCGGACACGATGTAGCCATGCAAATTGCAGCCATGAACCCGATTGCCCTCGACAAAGATTTTGTTACTGCCGAAGTTATCGAAAAAGAACTCGAAATTGGCCGCGAACTTGCCCGTCAGGAAGGAAAACCGGAAGCAATGCTTGATAAAATTGCCCAAGGTCGTCTGGTTAAGTTCTTCAAAGAAAATACTTTGGTAAATCAGGATTTCATTAAAGATACCAAGAAAACTGTTGACCAGTATTTGAAAGAATCGGATAAAGATTTGGCGATAACCAAATTTTACCGTTTTGCACTCGGATCGTAATTCGTTCAAAAGTATAAGCAACAAAAAAGAGAATCTCCGCAAGGAAATTCTCTTTTTTATTTTAAAGAAATTTGGTTTCTAATCTAATTTTAAAACTGCAAGGAAGGCCGATTGTGGCACTTCGACATTGCCGACCTGGCGCATACGTTTCTTGCCTTTCTTTTGCTTTTCGAGCAACTTACGCTTACGTGAAATATCGCCACCATAACATTTTGCTGTAACATCTTTACGTAAAGCTTTAACAGTTTCGCGTGCAATAACTTTGGCGCCTATTGCTGCCTGAATGGCCACATCGTATTGCTGGCGTGGGATAAGCTCCTTGAGCTTCTCACACATCCGGCGCCCGAAATTATAGGCGTTATCATGATGTATCAGCGTGGAAAGGGCATCAACAGGCTCGCCGTTTAATAAAATATCCAACCTTACAAGTTTGGCGGTTTTATAACCCGAAATGTGATAATCGAAAGAAGCGTAACCTCGTGAAATGCTTTTGAGTTTATCGTAAAAGTCAAAAACGATCTCGGCAAGTGGAAGCTCAAATGTAACTTCTACCCTATCGCTGGTAAGATAGACCTGGTTTTTTAGTGTTCCGCGTTTATCAATGCAAAG
>CAIYZW010000511.1 GCA_903930725.1 uncultured Bacteroidota bacterium | reverse complement strand
TTCCAGTGCAGCTACATGCTTTTTAAACTTCTCTTCACTGCCCCTGGCGGTTTCAATAAAATTTTTGATTTCTATTTCATATTTTGTTTTTAATTCTATATAGTTTTTTACTATTGAAAAATCAGAATATGATTCCTTCATTGCTTATTCAAATGATGATTGTGGCGATGATGCTAAAATTACCTGGACAGCAACATTTACAGGAGTTGTAAAAGTGGTAACAACAAAATTTAGTTGTACAACCAATTCGGTAAGTACAAAATTGGCCTACAAAATGGTTTCCAATGCCAAACCCGACTTAATTGTCCTGACTCCCACAGCAAGCCCATCTATATTGACTCCCGGACAGACATCAACGGCTTCCTGCACAGTGAAAAATCAGGGAACAGCTTCTGCCGGAGCTTCGGTTTTAAAATATTTCCTCTCGGCAAACAACACTTATGAGGTAACCGATTTGTTATTAACATCAAGCAATGTTGCAACCCTTGCCGCCAGTGCTTCTGTTGCAGCAAGTGGGGTAGTTACCATTCCGGCTTCAACAGCAACCGGCACCTGGTATATCCTGTTTTTTGCCGATGCAAATCTGGCAGTAACCGAAAGTGACGAAACCAACAATGTTGGAACTATCACCATCACTGTTCAGGCTTCTATACCAGGATGCAACAGTACCACGCAATATCCCACTACTACGCTTACACCAACTACAAGCTGGAAATTTCAAAACTACATTTACGCCGGCGAATACACAGCATTCAGTGTTACCAGCGGCAGCCAGTATGTTTGGTCGTACTGCACCACCGACGGAGGCAGCGCGACCTACGACTCCGAAATTACGCTCCGCAACAAAGCCAATGATGCCTTTATTGCCTATTCGAATGATGATTGCGGAGATGATGCTAAAATTACCTGGACTGCAACGTTTACGGGAACTGTAAAAGTGGTTACAACAAAATATAACTGCGCAACCAACTCGGTAAATACCAAACTGGCTTATAAAAAACTTGCCAAAGAAGGTGAATATCCGGTGAATGAGATGGTGGCAGATGAATTCAGTGTTTATCCAAACCCAACCAGCGCCAATGTTTCGATTGGATCGTCAACCAATTTTGAAGGTATAAACGAAATTTTATTGTACAATTTGAATGGTAAACTTTTAAAGAAGGTTTCGTTGGATGAGAAATCTGACAGCGTTATCGAAGTTGATTTAAGCGCAATGAAATCAGGTGTTTATTATTTTAAACTTGTTGGAGATAAATTTACAAAAGAACTTAAAGTGGTTGTTTCGCACTAAAAGCAAAATCATCATTTTATAAACCCGAAAGGCTGTTTTCTGATGGAGACAGCCTTTCGGTTTTCTTGGGTAAAACTACTTTATCAGCGAGGTCTGATATAACTTTTCGTTATTCCGTGAATCGGTTACCACCAGCCTGAACTGATTTTTCCCGGGCTTCGTCCATTCATCAATTTTATAGGTTAGAAGGCTGTTTTTGGGGTCGTACTCCATCAAAATCCAATGGCCGTTCATGCTTGCTTTGTACGATTTAATTCCGGATAAATTATCGCTGATTTTTACCTGGATAGTCTTTTGGGCTGCAATTGCTTTACCGGGAGAAATATTTACTGGTGTAATTCTGGGGGCAATGGTGTCGGCAACGACAACATAATCGCCAAAATCGCGAACCTGAACCTTGATAAAATCATCATCCCATTCGCCGCCAACCGACACATATTCGCCGGCTTTATTGCCAAGTCGTGCGACTAAAAGTTTGTCCTTTAGCTTTTCACTCACCATTTTGGGTTTTATCGAAAGTGTACAAAAACTTTGTAGGGCTGTGTATTTATGATGAACATGATGAACTGCCGAACAAGCCCCTTTAACCGGTTTTCCGACGGAATATTTAAAATGGAGCGTATCATAAAGAGCACCTTCCGGGATGGCAATTCTAAAATCATCTGTTTCAAACTCGTTGTCATCATCATATTCAAAAACGATTTCAGGATTTTCGGAATTCACCGAATTTATCACTTCACTACTCTTAACCGGTGCGCTTTTTACATGAAAAGTAAGTTTTGAAGCATTTCCAAAAACATCTTTAACCTGGTAAACCAGTTCGTGGATTGAATTATCCTGGAATGAAAAAATCCCATTATCCTTTGTTTTTGTATAAACCGACAATTTGTTGCCTGGCTCGACACGGGTTTTTTGTACCCGTCTGCCATATTTTATAAAATTCGGATAATCAATAAAACTGTTGATGTAGCGGCTTTCGGTAAATGGAAATGTCTCCATTTGATGGGCATAAACCAGCACTGCATCAATAAAAAGTTCGATCGAAAAAATGCCGGTTTTATTATCCGACTCGTTGGCCAGGTCAAAAGTTTCGATACCAAAATAAATATCTCCCGAAACCGGGATTGTATCGCCAACTTTTATCTTATAATTTGGTCCCCAGCCTGATAGCTCAAACTCCTTCGGTTTTTTACGACCCGAAACCAAACTAAAATTGCCGAAAGGATACACCACGAGCCGCTGTACCGTTGGCTTGACGATATCTTTTACTTTAAAGCCAAAAAGCATAGGATTTACCGGCTTTTCTTCGTCAGTCGTTCTGATTTCGAAATGAAGGTGTGGGCCGCCGCTGCTACCCGAATTTCCTGCATAGGCGATAAGTTCACCTTTTTTAACCGGGAACTTTTCGGGTTCAGGCAGGAGATTTACCTCAAACGATTCGAGTTTGTATTGTTCGGCCCGCACAAATTCCTCGATTGTTTTGCTGAAGTTGAGGCAATGTCCGTAAACAGAGGTAAATCCATTGGGGTGGTCAACGTAAATGGCTTTTCCAAAACCGCCGGGAGCTACACCAATACGCGAAACGAAACCGTCGGCAACTGCATAAAGAGGCTTGCCCTGAACTCCCTGCGTTTTAATATCAATGCCCGAATGAAAATGGTTGGTGCGAAGCTCGCCAAAGGTTGCCGAAAGAAAGATATTAAAATCAACCGGGCTGCGGAAATAATCCTGCGGATAGTTGATTTGAGCAGTTAAAATGATTGGTTGCAAAAGCACCAAAATCAGTAAAGGTTTTAAGTAGAATTTCATTATGAGGTTAGAATAAAAAGGCACCAAGCTGGTCGAATTGGGTAAAAATTACATCGGCATCCAGGAATTGACCGGTAAGGTTTTTTTCATTAAAAAAGGCTGTTTGCATTCCTGCTTTTTTAGCGCCGGTTATGTCTTTTTCGTAAATATTTCCAATCATCACACATTCGCTGGGATCGAAGCCTGCCTGAATAGCGGTTTTGCAGAAAAACCTGGGATCGGGTTTGTCGTACCCCAAATCTTTTGATGAGAAAAAATAATCGAAATACTTGTCGGCACCAACTCTTTTTAGTGCAGCAATCATTTCGGGTGTACCCGAATGGCCGGCACTGGTGGCGATAATGCAGGGAAATTTTGCCGAAACTTCCTTCAAAACTTCTTCAACACCGGGAATCCATTCAACTTTTTCCCAATAAGCCATACAGCCATGCAGCCCGAAGTCGCGCATGATGGTGTCGCCCCAATCGAAAATGAGGGCTTTAAATGGTTTTAATAATGGCATTGTAAAAATCTGTTTTATCCGGGAAAAACCTGTCAGGCTTTCAAAACCTGACAGGCTTAAAAGTATCTTAATTAAACGAATTGATGATGGTAACAAAATCTTCGGCTTTCAGAGATGCGCCACCAACCAAACCTCCGTCAACATCGGACTGCGAAAAGAGTTCTTTTGCATTTTTGGCACCAACACTGCCGCCATAAAGTATCGTAATTTCGTCGGCTAATGCTTTTCCGTATTTTCCGGCAATGGTATTGCGGATGAAAGCGTGCATTTCCTGTGCCTGAGCTGGCGAAGCAGTAACTCCGGTTCCTATCGCCCAAACCGGTTCATAAGCAATTACGACTTTGCTTAGTTCATCATCATTTAAATGAAACAACGAACCGGCTATCTGATTTTTTACCAAATCGAAATGTTGACCAGCTTCGCGGGTTTCTAATTTTTCGCCACAGCAAAAAATAGGCGTAAGGCCATGTTTTAGGGTTAAATCAACTTTTTTGGCAAGCATTTCAAAACTCTCGTTAAAATATTCACGGCGTTCCGAGTGTCCGATAATTACAAATTCAGCTCCTGTCGACTTAATCATTTCCACACTAATTTCGCCGGTAAAGGCGCCTTTTTCTTCGCTGTAACAGTTTTGCGCTGCAATTTTCACCTGTGGGTTATTCTTCAGAATATTGGCTGCTTTTTTGAGGGTGATAAACGGAACCCCAAGAACTACAAGCATTTCGTTTGGTGATTGCTTTGGAGGATTAGCGGCTAAGCCATCTAAAATTTCACCTACAAGTTTTTTCCCGGTTTCGAATGTGGTATTCATTTTCCAGTTTCCGGCTGCGATTTTTTTTCTCATGTTTTTACGATAAATTTATTTTTAAAATGGCCGCAAAAATAATGCTTTAAGTTGATTTTGGTTAGACCGATCCAATGGTTTTTGGGATAAAGGCAAAAGCCTGCAACATAAGGCAAGCTTTTGCATAATTTGAGGCTGCAAATCATATTACTATTGATTATTTTCGACATTAATGATGGAAATTTGATCTCATCTAATCTTTTCTTTTGGTAATTTTGCAGACATAATTCAGATACACCAAAAAATGGCAATTAGTTACAAAATAGAAACCGATAACGGCATTTTAAGAGTTGTAGCGTCGGGAAAAGATGATAATCTTAAACAAGTGAAGGATTATGGTTTTGCCGTTTTGAGTGCTGCACTTTCGACCGGATGTACAAATGTACTCTGCGATGAGCGGGAATTGATTTACTCTTTGGGGACTTTTGACTCTTTTGAATCAGCAAAGTATATTTCGGAACTTACACCCGACATTGCGAAGGTTGCCATAGTGTGCAATCCGGAATACATTAAAGATGCCGATTTCTGGGAAACGGTTGCCATAAACCGTGGTTTGCATGTGCGGGTTTTTAAAACCATGACTGATGCCGAAAATTGGTTGAAGAAAGAATAACCCTTTTTTTGGTGTTGTCAAAAAACATTAATGGTTTAACTTTTTGTAAGGCTAAAATTGAGTCCATGGAAAATTGAAAATTCTTGTATAGTTTAAACTAGTGCTTTACCCGGATTTGTATTGACTTGAAAACAAAAACTTTCTCCCGAAAATTTTAAAGATGGGTCCTCTTAGACTTATCCTGGATTTCCTATTATTTTCGATTATCCTACCAGCTATGTAACGGAATATCAGATTCAATAATGATTTTCATTGTTAACAAAAATTAACTATTTGTTAACATACAGATATCTATATAATAGAATATTATACTATATTTGTGGGTAGTAATCAGGGTGATAGGTCTTTATTTTTCAATCAAATATGGTATCATTATGAAAAACATTTATCAACTTTTCAATCTAAAAATTAAATCAATAATTGTAGTTTTCCTGATAATCCAGGCAAATGAATTACACGTAAACGCTCAATCCTACTGCGTTGACAACCTAAGTTATTATGGCTGCAGTAGTTCAGCGGCAATAGAGAATTTTCAACTCAGTAATATCAATCAAATTAGCACCGGTTGCACCGAAGGGACCGGAATAGCTGATTTTACCGGTGATACTTGCCTGTTGGCGCAGGGGGAACCGTATTTATTCAACTACACTACAAACACACCTGAGTATAATTTATCTGGCGACTTCCTTGGAATCTGGGTTGATTACAACAACGATTTCGATTTTGATGATGAAGGCGAATTTATTTACTCCATGCTTACTGGCGGACAAAGAACTGATCTGATCCAGATGGCACCTTCAGCTACCTTAGGTTTTCACCGGATGCGTGTGAGATGTGTAAGCAATTATAGCCCTTTAGATTTGACGCAGGCGTGCTATGGATATTTTAATTACAGCGAAACGCATGACTACACGGTAAACATTGTTCCTCCGCCACCTTGCCCATCCATCAGTCAATTAACGGTAAGTGAGGTCACGCTTCATTCTGCAGTCGTCAATTTAAATTGTAATGGTTGCACCGGTCCATTTGTAATCGAATATGGTCTGAAAGGGTTTTCTCCTGGCAGTGATCAAACAGCCGGACTTGATGGTACAACTTTAGTGGTTACTGATTTTTTATCTTTTCCGATAACGATTACTGATTTGCTTGCATCTTCAGAATATCAGATTTACGCCAGACGAAACTGCGGAACTGACGGATTCAGCGTGAATTATGGCCCAATTGATTTTATAACCGATTATGATGCCTGCGCCACTTTAACCAGCATTGATTGTGGAACCCCCATACTTGCAAATATTCCGATGGGACAAGGCGCATTCGATACAACAAATTGTGGAGTAAACACCGGAAAGGAACTCATGTATTTTTATACACCAGCAGTGCCGGGTATTTACACACTTACAATTCTGACTACCGATGGCAGATATGCTGCTTACATGATTAAAGAGGCTTACAAAGGTTGCAATAAAGATGGATGGAATTGTGGACAGATTTATCCATGGGATACTTATTTCGGCAGCCCCGGGACAATTATTCTGGATACTCTTTCTGCAGGAATTGAATATTATCTTTGTGTTGATGCGATGTACGATTTTTATGGAGCAAACCATACTTTCCAGATAGATTGCTACAGCCCGTTTGATCCTTGCGAAAATGTACCAGCAATCGGTTGTGGAGAGTCACAAGAAATTATTATTTCGTCCGGGCTTGGAGCATTTACAAATTATAATGATAATTATTCAGCCAATTTTGGGAAAGAGAAGATTTTTAGTTTTACTCCATCAATAACTGGAAGTTACAGCATAACGGTAAGTAGTTCCGGTTTTGATGTGATGTATTATAGTTTTAAAAAAGCTTCGGAGGGCTGCAATAACAATAACTGGCATTTTATCTCAGGAGTAAGTTCCTGGGGGCCATACACAAATTTTGCAGGGACCCTAATAGCCGGAACCGAATACTATTTCATGGCAGATGCTGCCGGTATGCAGGGTGCCAACCAAACTTTCAGGATTGACTGCTATACACCATCTGATCCTTGCACGACCATCGAAACCATTACCTGCGGTGATACAGTTAATGTAAATATTCCTGCAGGCCCGGGCAAATTTGCTTTACCAAATTGTCCGAATACAAATTTTAATCAGCCATTTGCCGGCAAAGAGCAGATATTCCTGTTCACTCCTCAAACCAGCGGTTATGCTTCAATACACATTTATAATTATTTCCAGCCAAACTGGGATAATTATCTTTTCTATTATTTTAAGCCAGCATTGGGCGGATGCAATGATGAGGGCTGGACTTGCGTAAATGTGGCATATCCCGGGTGGTACAAAATTCCAATGTACCTCAATGCGGGTGAGAGTTATTATCTCATGGTTGATGCATTACAGTTGAATGGCAATACTCAAATGTTTGAAATATCCTGTCCTGAACCATGGGACCCATGCAGTTCGATTACCGAAATTGCATGTTCAACGCCGGTGACTGCATCAATTCCAGCTGGTGTCGGGAAATTGGATACCCTTTTTTATTATCTTTCTGCCGGCTCAACAGGTAAAGAAATAATTTACGCTTTTACCCCGGCAAATAGCGGCACTTATGCCCTCAATATTACAGCCACCGACTACAAACAAGTTAAGTACCTTTTTAAGGATGGCACTGATGGATGTAACGACGATGGTTGGGAATTTCTGTCCATGTCATCATTCCCCACTTCATGGCAGCCACTTTACGTACCTTACCCATTAACAGCCGGAACAACGTATTATTTTATGCTCGATGCTGGAGATCCAACCGGTGCAGAACATACTTTTGAATTGCAATGTGTTTATCCGGCGGATCCTTGTTCAAATATCACTTCCATTACCTGTGGCTCAGTAAATACCGTTGTGAATGAACATGGTTTGGGGGCATTTGATCCTACCTATGAGAACTATGGCCATTTCCCAGGGCGTGAAACAATTCTCGAATTTACACCCACAGTCACTGGCAATCATTTGTTGGAAGTAATTTCAGCAACAGGTTATAGCATGGTCGGTTATTTCATAAAACCTGCAAGCGATGGGTGCAACAATAATAACTGGACATTTATTAAAGGAGCCTATTACCAGATAACTGTTGGAATTCCAATCATTTTAACTGCTGGAGTATCTTACTACATCATGGCTGATAGTTACACCGAAGGACAAACTTTTCGGATTATTTGCCCCACCGAAACGTATGATTACTGCAACACAATCGAAACGATAAATTCGTGCGGTACAGAGGTTTCGTTTACAATACCACAAGGGCTTGGAGGATTTGGGATTGCCCATGGATGTAATGATGTTGCAACCTCTGGTAAAGAAAAACTATTTGCTTTTACTCCTGCTGAAAGTGGATTTTATGGTCTAAAAGTCAATGGTGAAACAAATGGTTCCGTAAGTTATTTTGTTAAAAATGCCACTGGTGGGTGTTCAGTGAATGACTGGGATTGCATCAGTAATTTTGATTTTTACGGTGGTGTCGTAAGAATGCCTTATCTTTTTACCGCCGGCGATACTTATTACATTCTGGTTGATGTGGTAGATACTTTAGGCGTTAGCAGGACTTTTCAAATTTTATGCTCCCCTTCTGATCCTTGCTTAAATATCGAAAATATAACTTCATGCGGAAGTTTCCAAATGATCACATTGCCATTCGGCTTCAACAATTATGACCTCGGTGGATGTGGCACAGCTTATCAAACTCAAAACTCACCAGGCGGGCCATTAAAGATATTTTCTTTTACGCCGGAAGTCGATGGTATCAGCCAGCTTTCGACAATATATCTGTACAATGCTACAAATATCCGGTTCTTTATAAAGCCGGCTTCAAGTGGTTGTGATGGTGAAAACTGGACATGCATTAATTACGATTCATATTCATGGAGAGCAAATCTTCCCTATCAGCTTCTTAAAGATACGACTTACTATTTATTAATTTGCAACGAATATATCCAGGAGACTTCTGAATTTGGAGTTTCACTTGATTGTTCCGGGGCATGCACCCAATTCAAAGATTATGATTTAGATGGTTATGGTGATGACAATGAAAAGCTTTACACCTGCTGGCCAACTTTTGGTTATGTGTACGAAAGTGGCGACTGTGATGATTATAACGCAGCAATTTATCCTGGCGCACCTGAGTATATAGATGGCCTTGATAATGATTGCGATGGCCAAACAGATGAATACATTGAAGTACCTCAAATGGTTTGCCCTGGTGATATTTCAGTTTGCTACTATGATGTTCCGTTTACACTAACCGGTGGTTTACCATTGTCAGGAAATTACTCAGGAACCGGCGTACACAATAACACATTTTACCCGGCAGTTGCTGGAGTTGGAATCCATCTGATCTCATATTGTTTTACCAACCAGTCAGGATGTGCAAATTGCTGCCAGTTCAATACTACTGTAAAAGATAATCAGACAATTTTGTTACCAGCAGGATGGTGCGGTATTTCCAGTTATCTTGATCCTGTTGATCCAAATATTGTTGATATGTTTGATCTTGTAGCTGGTAACCTGGTTGTGATGAATAACTTTTCAAATGTGTATTATCCGGCCGGAGGAATAAACCCTTTCCAGCCCTGGAATTCAAATTCCGGATATTTTATTAAAATGAGTCAAAGCGATCAGGTAAATATTTGCGGAACAACCATAACCAACCAAACACTGAATATTCAACAAGGCTGGAGTATTATTCCGGTTCTTAGTTCTTTCAATACCTCGGTTTCTAATATTTTTGATGATATTATGGAAATAGAATTGGTAATGGAAGTAGCCGGAAATAAAATGTTCTGGAAACAATACGGAATCAACACTTTGGTGGCACTTGAGCCAGGAAAGGCATATTTGGTAAATTCCTCCAGTGCCTGCCAGGTAAGTTTTCCTGCTGAAGGAGATAAAGGTCTCAATAATCCGGTTTTCAAAAATAAGGCACCATGGAACGATGTGCTTTTCACCAACGTGAACCATGTCTTTGCCTTTACAGAAGCGGCCTGCGAAAACTTTACATCAGGTGATGAAATCGGTGCTTTTGCTGGAAACGGACTTTGCGTTGGAAGAATGACTTTTACAAACTTAGATCGCACTTTAGGAATTATTGCAAATGGTGATGATAACTATACAACTGGAATTGAAGGATTACTGGTGGGAGAACCTGTCTATTTCAAACAATTCAATCCATCAACAGGTATTATGGCAGAATTGCAGATTAAATACGACAACTCGGCACCAAATTCAGATCAGTTTGCAGTAAATGGCATTTCAGTCATTACAAAGGCAAGTCCATCAGCGCTTCAGGTTGAAGATCAGACTTACCGGGATCTTGGCATCTTTCCAAACCCAACAAATGGTATTTTTATGATTGAAGGAATCACCACGCCAACTTTGGTGAAGATTTTCAGACCTGATGGAAACAT
>CAIYZW010000510.1 GCA_903930725.1 uncultured Bacteroidota bacterium | reverse complement strand
TCGAAAAGAATGAAATTCCAACTGATTATAAAGTGTCTGAATTTAAACTTTTGTACTTGAAAGAAATATTATCTCTATACGGAAAATTGGGAATAAATAATCAAACCTTTCATTTTGCCCAGCTTTTCTATAAAAATAATAATACCGCATATAATGAAAACTTCTCATTGGTAACAGAAGTAAGAGGTTGTCCTCAAACGATGCATTTTAAATTTAATAATCCACAACTTGTTAAAAATTTAAGATTCGACCCTCTTAACGATTACCTTCAAGTTCAAATAAACTCTATTAAATTTCTGCATTCAGGAAAATTACTTGATGCACCTTGCATGCTTTCATCGAATGCCCTATTTTCTGAAAACAATATTTATCTGTTTGATACTGTTGACCCACAGATTTTAATTGATTTTCCTCATGAAACCAGGGTTGAATTTGATGAAGTTGTTATTGATCTTGAATACCTTCAAAAAGGATATGAGGCCTTAGAACAGTTGTTAAAACAAAAAAATATTGAAATTGTAGCCACCAAGGATAAAACGTTCACTTTGACCACACTAATGCCAACATCTGATTCTGAAAAGGATTGCTTAGAAAAAGAATTATCCAAAAAAAACATTACTTTACAAAAACAAGCTGAGAAGATCAAACTTCAAAACGAGACAATTTCATCCCATAAAACTACTACCGATGTAATAATGAACCAGCTTAATAATCTTGAAAACCGAATTCAAATACAAGATTCCGATTTATTTAGCATAAAAAGAAGCTATACTTATAGACTTTCCAAGTTCCTTGAGACCCCTCTCCTACTATTTCGACCATTTAAGCTTAAGTGGTTAATTATAGGACAGTTGACACTAATGAGGAACATTAAACTTTTAAAGCATAGCAGTTATTTTGCTACAGATTATTACCTGAAAAACAACCTGGATGTTAAACAATCCGGAATGAATCCCGTGAGGCATTATCTGATTTATGGCGGGGTTGAAGGGAGAAACCCATCCGAAAAATTCGATTCTTCATTTTATCTGGAGCAAAATCCGGATATAAAAGAAAATGAGATGAATCCCCTGGTTCACTACCTGAAATATGGAAATTCTGAAGGACGTCTGCCTGTATCAAATACACGGGAACACCACCACGAACAATAATACAAAAAAATAGCTATGCCTGATAAAATCATTATTTCTGTTCGCTCGTTGTCGAAAACCTATAACCTTTACCACTCGCACCGCGACCGGATGAAGGAGTTTTTTCATCCGCTCCGCAAACGTTACCACACTAAGCATGATGCGCTGAAAAATGTTTCTTTTACAGTTGGAAAAGGGGAAGTATTAGGCGTAATTGGCGAGAATGGCAGCGGAAAATCAACATTGCTCAAAATTCTGGCGTCGGTTGTTACCCAAACTTCCGGCAGTTTTGAATGTAAAGGACGGGTAACAGCGCTGCTCGAACTTGGGGGTGGGTTTAATCTGGATTTGAATGGCGTCGAAAACGTGTATTTTCTTGGCGCCATTCAAGGTTACTCTAAATATGAGATGTCGCAAAGGCTGCAACAAATTCTCGACTTTGCCGAAATTGGGGAATATGCCTATCAGCCTGTTAAAAACTATTCGAGTGGGATGTACGTGCGACTTGCTTTTTCGATGAATATCAACATTAACCCCGAAATTCTGATTGTGGATGAGGCACTTGCTGTTGGTGACATCCGTTTTCAGCAAAAATGTTTCAGGAAAATACGAGAAATAAAAGAGTCTGGTAAAACCATCGTATTCTGCTCCCACAGTTTAAGCGCAGTTAAGGATTTTTGCACAAGAGCAATATGGATGCACAAGGGAGAAATTATCGAAGAAGGCGATCCACAGTTAGTAACCGATAAATACCAAACTTTTATGATGCAAAAGGATGCCGTGGTGAATAATCCGGTTACGGAAAATATCGAAAACAATGCCGATGCATTGCCCGATTTTTTAAAACACCCTCAATTTGAACATCTGAAATGGATTGACTTGCGTAACTATCAGTCAACAGGTACAGGCAGAGCTACCATCAGGTTTGCTACATTTTTTGATTTTGAGAGCTTGCAGAGTATTACTACGATAAAAGGAAGTGAAAGGGTTGGCCTGGCAATGGTGATTTATGCCAACGAAATGATTAATAAACCCGGGGTTCAATTAGTTTTGAATGGTCCTTTCAGTGCTGAGGTTTTCAATATTAATAATTATCATTACAAACAGCTGGTAACTTTTGAAATTGGTAAGCCAACTTTAGTGGTTTTTGATTTTACTTTCCCTAATATAAGTAATGGCAACTATTCGTTGTCGCTGGCAGTAACGGATATTGCTGCCGGGACTTTGAGTTACATTCACTGGATACATGATGCTTTGATGATAAATATTGTAAATCCGGATGTAAGGTATCATTCGGGAACGCAGATGGTTGTTGAAAATGCACGGATTTATACTCCGGAAATTAACAGTTAAATTTTAAGCCTATGAAATTGATTAAAGGAATTCGTGATACCATTAGTGTGATTTTTATAAACCGAAACATAATGAACACACTGGTAATAAGTGATTTTAGAAGCCGTTACTTAAACTCATTCGTTGGGTTGCCATGGGCTTTTATTCAGCCCACCATGTATGTTTTGGTTATCTGGTTTGCCTTTACGTATGGCTTACGTGCGGGGCTTACCGACTCGGGTTTCCCTTTTGGCGCCTGGCTTATTGTGGGTACAATACCCTGGCTATTTATCAGTCAGACCATGATTGTAAGCTGCATGGCCATAACCGATTATGCATACCTGATAAAAAAAACAAGTTTCCCCGTCAGTTTAATCCCGATTATTAAGATTTTCTCCGGGATGATTGTCCATTTTATCATCATCGTTTGCGTCGGATTGCTGTTGATGTTTTCGTATAACATACCACCAACCATTTATTGGCTGCAAATAATCTACTATTTAATTGCCACCACAATTTTGCTGACAGGCATCAGCTTGTTTGTGGCCTCGGTTAACGTTTTCATCAAAGATATGGCGCATATTGTAAACATCATTGTTAATTGATGTGCGAGAAATAGATGAAGTGCAACAAGCAGCTTATGACACTCCAAACTTTAAAAACATTGCTTATAGCACTTTTG
>CAIYZW010000509.1 GCA_903930725.1 uncultured Bacteroidota bacterium | reverse complement strand
TTGTTCCAAATCAGTTCTATCAACACCGTAAAATAAGCTTCGAGCCCTTTACGAATATACGACCGCTGTTGCCAAAGGAAAACATTTTTAGCTGTTTGTTGGGAAATAGTACTTCCACCGCGTATTCGTTTTCCTTTATTGTTGTGTTTGATGGCTTTGCTGATGTCATTGATAGAAAAACCATAATGCTGCAGAAACAAATTATCTTCGGAAGCCACAACTGCCTGCACCATATTGGGAGAAATCTCATCAATTGAAATCCAAGATTTGGAGTTTTTCGGCATTTCTCCACGCACTATCGATTCTACACTACGAATTGCCATTAGTGGAGTGACATATATTGGAACAAATCGGGCTAAAATAACCCAAACTACACTTACAACCAAGAAGAGGAGGAAAATATTCCTTGTAAATTTTAACATCCTAGCCCCCAACCCCCTAAAGGGGGCTTTTCGATTTGTGGAATTTGTAGTATTTGTTCGTTTATTCATAGAAAATAATAATCAATTGTAATTACACCCCTTTAGGGGCTGGGGGTCATCTTTCTTTATACCAATCGAAAACGAACTCTCCAGCGACCATTTTCAAAATCATGACTAATAATCTCAAAACGTCCAAGTTCGGAAGTACTATCAACATGCTGACCAATACAAGCACAGGCATCATACTCGCCCACACGAATGACACGCAAAGTATCTGTTGCCTCAGCTGGAAGTTTGGATAAATCAGCTATTTTGGCGGCTTCTTCCCTACTCATCAATACCTCAAATACCGGCAAATTAGAATCTATCACTTCATTCACTCTACTGATAATCACTGAAATTTGAGCTTCGGTAGGTACTTCATTGAGCAGATAGTCGCATTTGCTTTTTTTGCGCTCGATGTGAGCATTTACCGACCTACCACAATCAAACATACGCACCATAGTCTGGTTTAATATGTGCTCGCAAGTATGCATGTCACTTGCATATTGTTTTTTGGCCTCGTTTAAAGTTGTTTCCATTGTGATTTCAAAATTTTTGAATGCAAAGATAAGCATTCGGATTGAAATGAAGAATTTCATTTTTCACTAACAACTAAAAGTCACGAATAAATAAAAAACGTTTGAATTCCAAAGATTCAAGATAGGTTACAATTTTAAAAAGAAAGAATCCATAATTGCAGGTATAAACATTTCACTTCGTTTTTTTGTTTGAATTAAAAAATCAATGTATCTTTGTGCCGTTGAACAGGCTTTTGTGGAAACAAAAAAAGCCTCGCCAACAGGGTGCGAGACTTTTAATTGAAGTTGTATCCACTATTATTTATTATTCAGCAACCGTGTCAGATGTGAGAGTCGTGGCGGTTGCTGTTTTTGTTTCAGATACTTTTACAGCCAATAATTTACGGACATTACGTGTACTTACAGATTTGCTTACCGATTTGTATTTCACAAACAGCTCATTCAAATTAACTATCAACGGTTCATAATCAAGCTCTTGATACTCTTCCTGAGCCACTTCCACTGCATTAAGTAGATTTCTCAATGCCTTACCAGTATTAACCTTAGTTTCTAAGGTATTGTACCGTGGACGCTCTTTTTTCGTTTTCAATCGTTTGCTTTGTTTTGCTCGATAACCTTTCAAAAGCAAATCAAGATTGTCTAAATAAACATTCAGACCTACCTTAACAGCTGCTGCAGTGAGAGTTACATCACTATCAAATTGCAAAATCATCTTTTGCGACTTGTCAATCAGCGCGTCAGTAGTACAGGTCAAGGTATTTTTCAAATACCGTTTAATAACCGGCACCAACAAATCTACCTCGGCTATATAAACAGCCAATTTGCTGCGAT
>CAIYZW010000508.1 GCA_903930725.1 uncultured Bacteroidota bacterium | reverse complement strand
CCTGTTATCAACCTTGCAGTTGAACCAAAAACACAGGACGATTTCGATAAACTGACCGACTCATTAAATAAGTTAGCCAGCGAAGACCCAACTTTCAGGGTGCGTGTTGACGAGGAAACCGGTCAAACCATCATTAGTGGGATGGGTGAATTACATCTCGAAATCCTGGTTGACAGATTGAGACGTGAATATGGCATCCAATGTAATCATGGAAAACCTCAGGTTGCTTATAAAGAAGCCCTTAAGTCAACTATCGAATATCGCGAAACCTACAAAAAACAAACTGGTGGAAGAGGTAAGTTTGCTGACATCTTATTCGAAATCGGACCAGCCGATCAGGATGTAACCGGTTTACAGTTCATTGACGAAGTTAAAGGTGGAAATATCCCCAAACAATATATTCCTTCGATTAAGAAGGGTTTTGAAATGGCTATGATGAACGGGCCATTGGCAGGATTTAATCTTTACAACCTTAAAGTTATAGTTAAAGATGGTTCTTTCCATCCTGTTGACTCCGATCAGATGGCTTTTGAAATAGCTGCCAAGGTTGGTTACAGGAATGCTTGTAAATTAATGAAATCAACCCTGCTTGAGCCAATAATGAAACTTGAGGTTTCGACACCGGATGAATACATAGGAGACGTAAGTAGCGATTTAAACAAACGCCGTGGTCATCTTGAAGAAGTGGCTGCAAAGATCAACCATCAGATTTTGAAAGCCAAAGTACCTTTATCCGAAATGTTTGGATATGTTACTTCGCTTCGCTCTATTACTTCGGGCAGAGCCTTATCGAGCCTGGAATTTTCGCACTATGCCGAACTTCCAAATGAACTTCTCGAACAGGTTCTCTACAAAATAAAAGGATACATTGTTAAAGTATAGATAGATTTTAGGAATCAATAAAATTGCAATAAGGTGAGTCAAAGGATTAGAATAAAATTGAAATCGTACGATCATAATTTGGTTGATAAGTCAGCTGAAAAGATTGTAAAGACTGTAAAAAGCACCGGCGCTGTAGTTAGCGGTCCAATACCGTTGCCTACTAACAAGAAGATTTTTACTGTAAACCGCGCTACTTTTGTTAATAAGAAGTCAAGGGAACAGTTTGAATTATCTTCCTACAAAAGGCTACTCGACATTTACAGTTCAACCACCAAAACCATTGATGCACTGATGAAACTCGAGTTACCCAGTGGCGTTGAGGTTGAAATCAAGGTTTGATAAAGTTTGGATTGGTTAAAGATTGATTAAAATTAAAGATTAGTTATAATGTCTGGAATAATAGGTAAAAAAATAGGGATGACCAGCCTGTACGATGAAAATGGAAAAAATGTTCCATGTACAGTTATCGAAGCCGGTCCTTGTGTGGTGACCCAGGTTAAAACCATGGAGAAAGATGGCTACGAAGCTATTCAGTTATCCTATGGTGAAAGGAAAGAAAAGCATACATCAAAAGCCTTAAAAGGTCATTTTGCCAAAGCTGGAGTAAGTCCGAAAAGAACTGTCAGAGAATTTACCAGGTTCGAGGTTGACCATCAAAAGAAATTCGGTGATATTGTTGATGTTACTGTGTTTATTGAAGGAGAGTTCATTGATGTTATTGGTACCACCAAAGGAAAAGGATTTCAGGGTGTTGTAAGACGCCATGGATTTAGTGGAGTAGGCGGACAGACTCACGGACAGCACAACAGGCTCAGAGCTCCAGGTTCTTTAGGAGCATCTTCATGGCCATCACGCGTTTTTAAAGGTATTCGCATGGCCGGACAAATGGGTAATACCAGGGTAAAAATGATTAACCTTCAGGTTTTGAAAATCGTACCCGAAAAGAATATTATTATTGTTAAAGGTTCAATACCTGGAGCAAACGGATCACATATAATTGTTGAAAGATGGAGTTAGCAGTTTATAATAAAAGTGGCGAAAAGACAGATCGCACAATTTCGCTTGACGATTCAATTTTTGGAATCAGCCCAAACGATCACGCTATTTATCTGGATGTAAAGCAAATTCTGGCAAACAAACGTCAGGGCACACACAAATCCAAAGAAAAAGGTGAGATTACCGGAAGTACGCGAAAATTGAAGAAACAAAAAGGCACTGGTACAGCACGTTTTGGAAGTATTAAGAGCCCTTTGTTCAGAGGTGGTGGCCGGGTTTTTGGTCCACGTCCGAGAGATTATAGTTTCAAATTAAATAAGAAACTAAAACGTCTGGCCCGTAAATCTGCTTTATCATACAAAGCAACCGAACAGAAAATTACGATACTCGAAGATTTTACATTTGAAGCTCCAAAAACAAAGAACTTTATTCAACTTTTGAAGAGTTTCAATCTGGAAGGACGCAAAGTACTCCTGCTTGTTCCGGTAACCGACAGCAATGTATTATTATCTGCAAGGAATCTTGAGGAAGTAATGTACCTGAACGCTAAAAGTATCAACACTTTTGATATCATGAAAGCTCAACAGATCTTAATTGTTGAAAGCTCAATAAATGATATTAACGAAATGTTCAATAACTAACAAGGTAATTAGAAACTAATAAAGAGCAGGCAAAATGAATATTCTGATTAAGCCGATCATTACCGAAAAAATGACTTCACTAGGCGAAAAGCTAAAAAGATATGGCTTTATCGTTGAAAAGAGCGCCAACAAGCTTCAGATAAAAAAGGCTGTTGAAGAATTGTACAGTGTAGATGTCAAGGATGTGAATACCATGCGGTACTCAGGAAAATCCAAATCGAGATTTACAAAAACAGGTCTGATCAGCGGTAAAACCAACGCATTTAAAAAGGCTATCATAACCATAGCCGAAGGTGAAACAATTGATTTTTACAGCAATATTTAAGATAAATGGCTTTAAAAAAATTCAAACCGACAACATCCAGTCAGCGCTTTAAAATTATCAGTGCGTTTGATGATATTACTACCGACAAACCTGAAAAGAGTTTGCTTGAATCGCTAAAAAAGAGTGGTGGTAGAAATAATGATGGAAGAATGACCATGCGTTACATGGGTGGTGGTCATAAACAAAATTACAGGATCATTGACTTTAAACGCGACAAAGATGGTATTCCGGCAGTTGTAAAAACTGTAGAGTATGATCCTAACCGCAGTGCCAGGATAGCTTTGGTGGTTTATGCCGATGGTGAAAAAAGGTATATTGTTGCACCAAACGGTATTAAAGTTGGTCAAACTATACTTTCGGGATTAGGTGTAAGCCCTGATGTTGGTAACACTTTATTCCTCAGTGAAATTCCATTTGGAACAGTAGTGCATAACATCGAACTTCGCCCCGGACAAGGAGCTAAGATGGCAAGAAGTGCCGGATCGTACGCACAGTTGATGTCGAGAGATGGAAAGTACGCTGTAATGAGACTGCCTTCTGGTGAAACCAGATTAATTCTTCAGGCTTGTAAAGCTACAGTTGGAACAGTTTCAAACATTGACCACCAACTCGAGATTTCAGGAAAAGCCGGTCGCAGCCGTTGGTTGGGAAGAAGGCCACGTACAAGAGGTGTTGTTATGAATCCGGTTGATCACCCCATGGGTGGTGGTGAAGGAAGAGCATCAGGTGGTTTGCCAAGATCAAGAAAAGGTATGCCTTCGCGCGGATACAAAACCAGATCCAAGAAAAAGGCATCCAACAAATATATTATCGAAAGAAGGAAAAAGTAATTCTTAAATTTTAGATAAGATGAGTCGTTCGCTTAAAAAAGGTCCATATATTCATTACAAGCTTGAGAAAAAAGTTTCTGAAATTCAGGCTGCAGCAAAGAAAAGCGTGATCAAAACCTGGTCAAGGGCTTCAATGATTTCCCCGGATTTTGTTGGTCTTACAATTGCTGTTCACAACGGAAATAAATTCATACCTGTGTATGTTACCGAAAACATGGTAGGCCATAAACTTGGTGAATTTGCACCGACACGAATTTTCAGAGGTCATGCCGGTAATAAAGGTAAAAAATAAGGAGTAAAAATAAATGGGAGCACGAAAACATTTAGCAGCAGAAAAACGAAAAGAGGCAAATAAAACACTATTCTTTGCCAAGTTAAATAATTGCCCGACTTCACCCCGGAAAATGCGCTTAGTAGCCGACCTGGTAAGAGGTAAAGACGTTGAGATGGCTCTTGGAGTTCTCAAATTCACACCAAAGGAAGCAGCAATCAGATTATATAAACTCGTTCTTTCTGCAATTTCAAACTGGCAAATCAAAAACGAAGGTGTCAGGATGGAAGATAGTAACCTGTTCATTAAATCAGTAATGGTTGACAGTGCAAAACAACTAAAACGTATCCGCCCTGCCCCGCAAGGTCGCGCACACAGGATAAGAAAACGTTCAAATCATATTACAGTTGTTTTGGATAGCAGACCTAAAGTGGCAGAAACCAAAGCATAAAAATTTAATAAAAAACATAAAAACATTAACCAATATTTCAACACCGAATGGGACAAAAAACTAATCCAATAGGTCTTAGGTTAGGAATTATCAAAGGATGGGATTCAAACTGGTACGGCGGCAAAACATTTGATGTTAAGCTGGTCGAAGACGATAAAATCAGAAAATACCTGAACGCCCGTCTTGCAAAAGCGGGAATCTCGAAGATTTTTATTGAGCGGACACTCAAACTTGTTACAGTTACCATTCAAACGGCGCGCCCGGGTATCATTATCGGTAAAGGCGGACAAGAGGTTGATAAACTGAAAGAAGAACTTAAAAAGCTCACCGGTAAAGAAATTCAGATTAACATTTCTGAAATAAAACGCCCCGAACTTGATGCTGTCTTAGTAGCAGGTACAATTGCCCGACAGATCGAAGGACGTATTTCATTCAGAAGAGCAATCAAAACATCTGTTGCCTCTACCATGAGAATTGGTGCCGAAGGAATTAAAGTGCTCATATCTGGTAGATTGGGCGGAGCTGAGATGGCAAGAAATGAAATGTACAAAGAAGGCAGAACTCCTTTGCATACATTGAGAGCCGATATTGACTACGCAAAAGCTGAAGCTCACACAACCTACGGACGTATCGGGATTAAAGTTTGGATTTGCAAAGGCGAAATTTTTGGAAAACCTGAAATCGTTCCAATGACTACAGGTGACAAAAAACAAAAACCAATCGGAATGCCTACTGGAGGCCCTGGTGCTGGTGGCCCACGCAAACCACGCCCACGAGGACACGAAGGTCGTGATGGCAGAGACGGACGTGACGGACGCGAAGGAAGAGATGGTCGCGACTCAAGATAAGTGATTAAGAACAAAAGAAATTTAAATTAAATAACTCGATCAATAATGTTACAGCCAAAGAAAACAAAGTACAGAAAGCAGCAAAAAGGCAGGATGAAAGGGAATGCCCACAGAGGCCATGAGCTCGCATTTGGTTCTTTCGGAATAAAAACCATGGAAGAGGCATGGTTAACTGGTAGGCAGATCGAAGCTGCTCGTCAGGCAGTAACACGTCACATGAAACGTGAAGGCCAGATTTGGATTAATATTTTTCCTGATAAGCCTGTTACAAAGAAACCTGCCGAAGTTCGTATGGGTAAAGGTAAAGGTGCTCCCGAATATTTCGTGGCACGCGTAACCCCGGGACGTATTCTTTTTGAAGCCGATGGTGTGCCGTTGGAAGTTGCAAAAGAAGCATTACGGTTAGCAGCTCAAAAGCTTCCGGTTGATACAAAGTTTGTTGTTAGAAGAGATTACGTTCAAGAATAATAACTATACCAGGATGAAACAAAGTGTTATTTTAGAATTGTCGAACGACGATTTAAAAGAAAGGCTCGAAGAGGAAGAAAAACAGCTTACCAAGTTAAAATTGAACCACGCTGTTTCACCTCTCGAAAACCCGAATAAAATTAAGGATTACCGCAGAACAGTTGCCCGCATAAAAACCGAACTGCACAAAAGGAATCTTGTAGGTAAATTATAATCAGAGATCATCATAATGGAAAGCAAAGCAACAAGACCGCTAAGAAAAGAAAGAGTTGGCTTAGTCGTCAGCAATAAGATGGAAAAATCCATTGTTGTTCAGGTCGAAAGAAGGGTGCAACATGCCAAATATGGTAAGTTTGTTAAAAAAAGCACCAAATTCACCGCCCACGACGAAAATAACGAAAGCAACCCTGGTGATACAGTTAAAATTATGGAAACCAGACCCTTGAGTAAAAATAAGTGTTGGAGATTAGTCGAAATCATTGAAAGAGCTAAATAATCATGATACAGAAAGAATCCAGATTGGGAGTTGCTGATAACAGTGGTGCGAAGGAAGTACTTTGTATCAATGTACTGGGTGGTACTCGTAAGAAGTACGCTACCATCGGCGATACAATTATTGTTACAGTTAAAAATGCCCTTCCCTCAGGAAACATAAAAAAGGGTACAGTATCCAAAGCTGTTGTTGTAAGAACAAGAAAAGAAATCCGTCGCAATGATGGCTCTTATATCCGCTTCGACGACAATGCAGTAGTATTGCTTAATGCAGCAGGCGAAATGTTTGGAACCCGTATTTTTGGACCCGTTGCCCGCGAACTAAGAGAAAAGCAATATATGAAAATCGTTTCTTTAGCACCAGAAGTGCTATAATAATATGAAGAACAGATCATGACGAAACAAAAATTGCATATAAAAAAAGGTGATAATGTAATGGTTATTACCGGCGATTCACGAGGACAACAGGGTAAAGTCCTGATTCTCGACGCCAAAAAAGAAAAAGCTATTGTGGAAAGCATTAATATGGTTTCAAAACATACCAAACCAAATGCTAAAAGTCCTCAAGGTGGAATCGTAAAAAAAGAAGCTCCTGTACATGTATCGAACCTTAAAGTTATCGACAGCACAGGAAAACCTACACGCACAGGACGCCGCGTGGATGAAAAATCAGGTAAAGTGGTCCGCTATTCTAAAAAATCAGGGGAGGTTATCAAGTAATGAGTTACAAGCCAAGATTAAAAGAAAAGTATCACAACGAGATACATCCTGCTTTAATGAAGCAGTTTGAATACAAAAGCACAATGCAAGCACCACGGCTTTTAAAAATATCTCTCAATTGTGGATTAGGTGATGCTATTGCTGATAAAAAACTGCTGGATTTCGGAATAGCCGAAATGACACAGATTACAGGACAAAAAGCTGTTTCAACAAAATCCAAAAAGGACATCTCAAATTTTAAATTGAGAAAAGGAATGCCTATTGGAGTTCGTGTTACACTTCGCAGCGATAAAATGTACGAATTCCTCGACAGGTTGGTATCAGTCGCAATTCCTCGAATCAGAGATTTTAAAGGTGTTAACGATAAAGGTTTCGATGGACGTGGCAATTACACCCTGGGCATCACAGAACAAATCATCTTTCCTGAAATCAACATTGATAAGGTGAATAAAATTAACGGGATGGACATAACTTTTGTTACAACTGCCAATACCGATAAAGAAGCATACGCGTTGCTTAAAGAATTTGGAATTCCATTTAAAAATCAGAAATAACGATTCAATATGGCTAAAGAGTCGATGAAGGCAAGAGAAGTCAAAAGAGCAAAACTCGTTGACAAGTATGACAAAAAACGCAAGGCTTTAAAAGCAGCCGGCGATGTTATAGGCTTGCAGAAATTACCAAAAAATGCTTCACCAATCAGAATGCACAATCGTTGCAAACTTACTGGTCGTCCAAAAGGATACATGAGGCAATTCGGACTTTCCCGCATCACTTTCAGGGAAATGGCGTTAGCAGGATTAATTCCCGGTGTAAAAAAAGCGAGTTGGTAATAGTTTTTATTTTAAGAAATATAATTTTAATTGCAGTAAAATATGGTAACTGACCCAATTGCAGATTATTTAACGCAGATTAGGAATGCGATAATGGCTAACCACCGTATCGTCGAAATTCCTACATCGAACCTTAAAAAGGAAATGACTAAAATTTTGTTCGAAAAAGGATACATCCTGAACTATAAATTTGAAGATGATAAGTTTCCGGGAACAATAAAAATCGCCTTAAAATATCATCCGGTTTCAAAACTTCCGGCAATAACATCATTGAAAAGAGTTAGTCGCCCTGGTTTAAGACAATATGTCGGATCAGACAAGCTACCACGTGTACTCAATGGTTTAGGTATTGCTATCATCAGTACTTCTCATGGTTTGATGACCGACAAAGAAGCCAAAAAAGATAAAGTGGGTGGTGAAGTATTGTGTTACATCAGCTAATAAAGGAGAAAATAAGATATGTCACGAATAGGAAAATTACCGATTAGTATCCCGAAAGGTGTTGAGGTAAAGGTATCCGAGAAAAACCTGGTTACTGTTAAAGGGCCATTGGGAACACTTGAACAACAAATTGATCCGGATATTAAGGTAAAAATCGAAAATGGAGTTGTTGAACTTGAAAGACCTACCGAGCAAAAAAGGCATAAATCAATTCATGGTCTTTACAGAGCTTTGATTGCAAATATGGTGCACGGAGTTTCGGATGGTTTCAAAATAGTTCAGGAATTGGTAGGTGTTGGTTATAAAGCCGTTGCAAAAGGCCAATTACTCGAATTGTCACTTGGATTTTCCCACAACATCGTTCTCGTGCTCCCCGAAGAGATTAAAGTTGTTACTGTTACCGAGCGTGGTAAAAATCCAACGATTACTCTTACATCAAATGATAAACAGCTCCTCGGCCAGATAGCCGCAAAAATACGGTCACTCCGCAAACCTGAACCTTACAAAGGTAAGGGTATTAAATTCCAGGGTGAGGAAATCAAGCGCAAAGACGGGAAAGCTGCTGCAAGTTAATAGTTAAAAAATTCAATCCAATAACGGAGTAAAATCCTATTGCAAAATGGCTACAAAGAATAAAAAAGAATACAGAAGGTTACGGATTAAACAGAGAATCAGGAAGATTGTTTCCGGTACAATAGAAAGACCACGGTTGACTGTTTTCAGAAGCAACAAGGAAATCTATGCTCAACTCGTTGATGACCTCGCAGGAACTACCATAGTTTCAGCTTCAACACGAAGCAAAGATTATGAAAAAGAAAAAGCTAATAAAACGAAACAGGCCAAATTAGTTGGAAACCTGATCGCCAAAAAAGCTAAAGCTGCTGGTATCGAATCAGTTGTTTTCGACAGGAATGGTTATTTGTATCACGGACGGATAAAGTCTCTCGCCGAAGGTGCAAGAGAGGGAGGCCTTAAATTTTAACGAATTATGACAAACGTAAACGTAAAAAGAGTAAAGTCGAGCGAAATCGAATTTAAAGATAAGCTTGTTAGTATCCAGAGGGTTACAAAAGTTACAAAAGGTGGTCGTACTTTTAGTTTCTCAGCCATTGTTGTTGTTGGAAACGAAAACGGTGTTGTTGGTTACGGATTAGGAAAAGCAAAAGAAGTTACCGCTGCAATTGCAAAAGGTATTGATGATGCTAAGAAAAACCTGGTTAAAGTGCCAATTCATAAAGCCACACTTCCTCATGACGGATATGGAAAATATAGTGGTGCCTACGTATTTATGAAACCTGCTGCTCCTGGTACTGGTGTTATCGCCGGAGGTGCTATGCGCGCAGTTTTCGAAAGTGTTGGTATTAAAGATGTACTTGCTAAATCTAAAGGTTCATCTAATCCTCACAGCGTTGTAAAAGCCACAATTAACGGACTTCTGAAAATGCGTGACCCATACACAATTGCGCAGTTAAGAGGAATCGAAATCGAAAAGGTGTTTAACGGATAACCCAATCAATTATAATAACACAACATGAAGAAGCTAAAAATAAGACAAGTTAAAAGCGGTATTGGACGCCCACTCAGGCAGAAAAGAACCCTGGCTGCTCTCGGCATCAAACACATGATGCACCAGGTTGAAGTTGAAGCTACTCCTCAGGTATTGGGAATGGTCGAAAAAGTTAAGCATTTACTGCAAGTAGAAGAAGTATAAATCTATCATAACAGATTAATAAAATGGATTTAAGTAATCTCAAACCGGCAGAAGGCTCGGTGAGCAAAGGAAAAAGAATTGGTCGTGGACAAGGCTCTGGACGCGGAGGTACATCAACACGTGGGCATAAGGGAGCACAATCACGTTCGGGCTATTCTCATAAAAGAGGTTTCGAAGGTGGTCAAATGCCACTTTATCGACGAGTACCCAAGGGAGGCTTTAAGAATTTCAACCGTGTAGAGTACCATGGAATTAACGTAGATGCTTTGCAAAAACTTGCCGATATTAAAGGTATAGTTGTTTTTGATAGCGAAGTTCTTGTAAACCATGGTTTGGCACAAAAATCCGACCTTATCAAAATATTGGGCAGAGGAGAATTAACTTCAAAAATCGAAGTTACAGCCCATGCATTCTCCGAATCAGCTATAAAAGCAATTGAAGCTAATGGTGGCGTTGCAACTAAAATTTAATTTTTAGAATGAAAAAGTTAATAGAAACCATACGTAATATTTACAAAATTGAAGACCTGCGTAAAAGGATCGCTTACACATTAGGCATCATTTTACTTTACCGGTTGGGCTCTTATGTAGTTCTTCCGGGAGTAGATCCTGATATGTTAAGTGCGTTGCAGCAGCAAACAAAAAGTGGCTTATTAGGCCTTCTTAACATGTTTTCTGGTGGTGCTTTTTCAAATGCTTCGATTTTCGCACTTGGTATCATGCCTTACATCTCTGCATCTATTGTTGTGCAATTGTTAGGTATGGCCATTCCTTATTTTCAGAAACTTCAAAAAGAAGGTGAAAGCGGACGAAAGAAAATCAATCAGATCACTCGTTACCTGACGGTGATAATTCTTATTTTCCAATCGCCTGCATACATTGCAAACCTTACTGCACAATTAGCACCCGAAGCTATTTATCCATTCGATCCTAATGTTACAGGCCATTCGATATTTTCATTTTTTGGTATTTCGAGCATAATTATGCTTACTGCCGGTTCGATGTTTGTAATGTGGTTAGGAGAGAAAATCACCGATAAGGGTATTGGAAATGGTATTTCACTCATCATTATGATTGGTATTATTTCCAGGTTGCCATTTGCTTTATTCGGTGAGTTTGTTTCACGTATGGAAGAGCAAGGCGGTGGTTTGGTGGTGTTTATTATCGAACTGGTTATTTTGGTTGGGGTAGTGTTGCTCACTATTCTTTTGGTTCAGGGAACACGACGTATCCCGGTACAATATGCCAAACGGATTGTTGGAAACAAACAGTACGGTGGAGTGAGGCAATACATTCCTTTAAAGGTTAATGCTGCCGGTGTAATGCCAATCATATTTGCTCAGGCAATTATGTTCCTGCCTCTTACAGTTGCCCAGTATGCCCAATCTGAATCACTGACCGGGTTTGCTTCGGCGTTTACAAATATTAATGGAATCTGGTATAATCTTACCTTCTTTATCTTAATTGTGATGTTTACATATTTTTACACCGCAATTACAGTAAACCCAAATCAAATGGCTGAAGATATGAAGAAAAACGGTGGTTTTATTCCAGGAGTTAAACCGGGACGTAAGACGGCTGACTTTATTGATACTGTTATGTCGAGGATTACCTTCCCCGGATCGTTGTT
>CAIYZW010000507.1 GCA_903930725.1 uncultured Bacteroidota bacterium | reverse complement strand
ACCAATCAATTTATCGAAACTGTTAAACCTCTTAGCGACATTTCTTCGCCGATAGGTTTGAGTTCGTAAATGTCACCTGATTTTACGGCACATTTTCCTTTAAAATGAACTATCAATGCGCATTGTTCGGCACTAATCTCGTCGTGGTCACAAAGTTCGACAAGTGTTTCAATAACAAAATCGAAAGTATTCACGTCGTCATTGTAAAGAATGATTTCGTGTTTTTCGGCCAATTCCTCTTCAGAATTATCAAAAGACTTGGGTTTTTCCTTAACCATTTTATCATTTATTAGTGCAACAATATTAACGTTTTTTTTGCTACCACCGAAAAATTCATTACACCACTTTGGTTTCTGCATCAATTATTACATTTGCAACCAGATATTTATGAAGAAAATAATTGAAGATTTTATTTACGATCTGGAGCAAAAACTTTCAGAACCGCTTCCGGGTGAAGCCGCTCAATTGAAACTGGAACCACCAACCAGGCGCAATTACAATCTCGATCCGGTAAGTGCAAACGCAAAACTTAGCAGCGTGCTTATCCTCTTTTTTCCTGAAAACGGAAAAATTAAACTTACCTTAATCCAACGCCCTGAATATGACGGAGTTCATAGTGGGCAAATTGCATTTCCCGGAGGTAAAATGGAAGATTTTGATAAATCACTGATGGAAACTGCACTTCGTGAAACCTTTGAAGAAATTGGAGTTTTGCCTGAAACGATAAAAATCATTGGAAAACTTAGCCAGCTTTATATCCCTCCAAGCAACTTTTTGGTGGAACCTTTTGTTGGGTTTGTTTATAAGATGCCTGATTTTAAAGCCGAACCAGCTGAAGTCAGCGAAATTGTAATGGTTGATTTAGATGATCTTCTGAATGAATCTTCATTTCAGTTTAAGGAAATCAACACCCGTGGTTTTAATAAGGAAGTCCCCTGCTATTTTGTTAACAAGAAAATAATTTGGGGAGCTACTTCGATGATTATCAGTGAGCTACTGGAGGTAATTAAACAAAAACAGCCGGAAAAATAAATTGTCCGGCTGCTCAAATTCCCACTCCCCCATTTAAAGAATTACAATCTCGTAAGAAATTTCGGCTGCTTTGCCAAGCATGGCTGTAACGCCACAATATCTTTCCTGCGATAAATTAATTGCTTTATCGAGCTTATCCAAAGGCAGGCTTTCACCTTTAAAAGTATAGGTAAGATGAATTTTATTGTAATATTTGGGGTGTTCTTCAGTCAATTCACCTTCGACTGAAACATTAAAATACTCCGGTTCGATACGCATTTTTTTGAGGATTGAAACCACATCCATTCCAGTGCAACCGCCCAATGCAGCGAGAGTTAATATTTTAGGCCTTGGCCCGAGATCATGTCCACCGACTTTTTCGTCGGCATCAACCATAAACTTATGATTATTAACCTCCACCTCAAAGGCCATATCCGAGGTCCATCTTACTTCTGCTTTGTGACTCATAATTTTAATTATTTGTGATTTAAGATTTTTGATTTGCAAAATTAGGATTAATTGGTGATATTTATGTGCTTTAATAAAATTTAACGATACCTTTAAAAGTTTAAATAAAAACAAACCGTCCTGGAATAATTCCTGCCCGACAGGAACTGATAAAAGTTCCATCAGGTTTGTATCTCAAAACAAGCCCATTCTGCTGGTAATCAATAGCATCTGAAGTGTAAATTTCGGAATTTTCAGGGTTTACTGCCAGCCCATAAAACAAATAATCGCTGTTGGCAATCAAAGGCTGTGAAGGAATCGAATTTTCGAAAATCGCCATTTTAAAAATTCCATTATTTATAAAATACAATGTATCGCTTGTTCTGTTTGTACAAAGGGCAGTTGGTGAACTTTGGATATCGCTGAAATACAATGTTTTGGAAACTCCCAAAGATTCCGGGTTAATCTGATTAAGCGTCGGAATTTCTTCGTTCAGATAGCCACCGCTGCATAAAACCCAGATATTCCCGTTTTTATCAACCACCAACGAGTTAGGTTCCTTGCCAACCACAACAGAATCAACGATTTGGTCGGTTGCAGGATTGATTACGAAAATTTTGTTGTTTTCAAAATCCGGGAAAGCGTAATTCGACCAAAAGGCCACGAAAACCAGTCCGTTGGCTATAACCATCTGTTCAGTTGAACGACCTAAATTGATTTTGCCTTCAATCAGGTAAGTTCTTGTATCTAAAACCGAAATTTCATCACCATACAAATCGCTGATGTATGCTTTATTTTCGGATACCTGCAAAATAAAACGCGGCGAAACAAAGCCCTGAATGGTAGCCACGGATGAAAAATCTTTTAACGAAACAACTTCAATTTTTGCCGAATTATTCACCACAACCCAGGCATTTTCGCCAATAATTTCCATCGAAACCGGCACATCGCCCAAAGGCCGGTTATTTGCCTGGTAAAAAATATCATTTTCAATTTTAGCACTATCAAATCTAAAAAAAGAAATTGAGCCATTGCCTTGCCCGTAGTTACCTTCGTTGACAACAAAAACCCCATCGCCGGCTTTATACTTTGATCCTCCGGTATTTACCTCGCCAAAATCGTCGCTTTTATTGCAGGAAATAATCAAAACAACGAAAATCGAAATCATCGAAAACCTAAGTAAACATCGGAAATTCAGATAATTTCCAAGTTTAGGCTTCCCTATATTTTTTGTTCGGTAAATCATACTTTATTTTCCAAAATTATAACGCACCGAAAAACTGTAATTCCTTCCGGGCATGGGCTGCCAGGCTATGACCTGGTAATTTTTTCCCGTAAGGTTAAAAATCGAAAAATTAACCTCAAAGACTGATTTCCCAATAAAAACAAGCTTTCCAAATCTAAGGTCGTGGAGCGTAAAAGCTGGCATGTAGCGCGAGTTGTCGGAGGTTGTGAAGCGTTTTCCGGTATAATTCATCGAATAGCCCAGCGAAAAATTCTTGTAGCTCAACTTCAGGTTTTGATTAACGGTGTTTTTTGGTACGTAAATCAACTGTTTTCCATCCGCCTGGTCATTTTCGGAAAGGGGTTTTTTATTTTCTGCCGAGGTAAAAGCATACCCAAAAGTATAGCTCCAGTTGGCTTTCCCGGTTTTTAAACTCACTTTTACACCAGCTTCGATGCCTGTTGAAATTACATTTTTGAGGTTCAAAGGCGTCCAAAAACTGTTAACGCTGTCGGGCTGCCACATAATCCAGTTTTGGATATCCGAGTAAAAGCCAGTTAAACTTGTTTCGAAGCATAAATTTTCGATTTGCTTTTTCCAGATAAAGCCAGTTTCGGACGAATAGCCGGTTTCATTTTGCAAATTGGCGTTTCCACCCGGAAACCAGTACAAATCGTTGAGTGTAGGGGCATGAAAATTCCTGGCAAAATTAAATTTGAAAGTGAAATCTTCAGCTTTCAAAATCTTGTATTTTATTCCAAATGAAGGTGTTGCCGGAGTAAGTCGCCCATCAATAATCTCCTGGCGTACAAGCAAATTTAAAAATACCCTGTCGTTAACATGGTAATTTAAACCGGCACTGAGTGAGCCTTCATCTCTGATTTTATTTTCGATATAGTTTTCAGAATTTACCTGGTGATGGCTAAAATTCAAACCAGCATTTATAAAAAGCTTATCAGAAATCTGATTCTCGGATTTGATGGAATTTACTGATGAAACCACGGTATTATCGGCATCGGTAAGCGACGTTTTGTTTTGATAATTCAGGAAGTTGTACAAAATACCCGATTGTGCCGAAATTACCGATTGACCAGCAAAATAATCAAAACTTATAAGCCCGCGCATAAAATTTTCGGTCAGGTTTTCGTTGCCTTCGGGGGCGTTTACTAAAATATTTGGAGGAATCTCGCGGTGGTTTTCCTGCGCCCAGATTTTTGCTGATAAAATCCCCCGCTTTCCAGCTTTTAAAGCAAGTTCCTGCAAAATTCCATTTTGTAAAAATGATGCATCTTTCCGGAATTGGACAGGTGGATTTTCACGGCTGACAGCGATATTGAGGAATTCGAAATTATTCTCAGCGGAGGCAAATAAAACACGGGTGGACGATTGAAAGCGGCTGTTTCCGACCTTAACGCCGGCAAACGTACGGTAGGTTTCAAAACTGGCTGCTTCCTGCAAAAGCTCGATATTTAACAGATTATTCCAGGGAACTTTATTTTCGATGCTGATGCTGCCGCCAAGCCCGCCACTGGTTTGAAAGATAGAAGCTGCACCAAAATAAAGTTTTACCTGGTCAACAAAATAAACGGGAATTTGCGAAAAATCTGACTGGCCTGGCATGGGCGAATTTATGTTTACGCCGTTCCATAAAACCTGGGTGTGCGTTGCCGAAACACCGCGAAATGAGGTTGTTGCAAGGCTTCCCTGCCCGTAAGATTTAACAAAAACCGGGGTTGTTGACGAAATTAACTCTGCAAGGTTTTGTGTAAGATAATCAGCCCGGGTTGACGAATCAACCTGAACCACGGTAAAACCAGCGGTTTTCTCAATTTTCTGGCTCATGATTTCCACTACCACCAAATCGAGTGTATCAAAAATCATTTGCGACTGACCAATGAAAGGCAAAATCAGTCCAAAGCAAAAAAGCAATATGTTTTTATAGTTTCTGATAATGGTAAATTAATTCATTTTCAACACTTTCTGAACGAAACCCAATTTTGGAGTTTTATATTTTACAAAGTACAAACCCGCCGGAAAGTCACTCAGATCTATCACAGTATTTTCTCTAATAATATCTTTGTAAATTACTAAACCTGATGTATTTAAAACTTCTAACTCAAAGTCATTATTTAAAACTTCATCAAAAGAAATTTCAAAAACATTTTCAAAAGGATTGGGGAAAATCTTAATCAAATTTTGCTCTTCATCAATTCCTGCCTCCGAAGCATGGATAACTCCCACCCCATCAAGATCGAAACCACCTGTTTCGAACGGCGTTGGCCAGGGGTCGTTAACTTTATTTCCTTGGCTATCAAAAGTTGCAAATTCACTCTGGATACATCCTACGACATCAATAATTTTTATGTGTGAAATGTGGTTCAAATCCAGGCCAAATGTGCCCTCTAAGTCAGCCAAATCAAACGGAGTTCCGTAACCCTGCCGGTATTTTCCGGCAAAATTGTCAATTTTTGAGGCTTCGAGCGCACCAAAAGTGGCAACCTGAACATCAATCCCGGTAAAGGAAACCGCCGGAAACCTGAAAAAATTAGTCCCGTCGGAACTAACTTCAACAAAGGCCAGTTCGAGAAATGAATCGTTAAGTGCATTTTCAAAAACTGCAAAATCCCAGCCTTCACCATTAATTATAGGTGTTCCAAAAACCAAAGTAGCTGAGCCACCATCGCCCAGGCTCACCACATTAACCGAATTTCCTTCGGCTTTGCCTGTTGCTGCGGCAGCTTCGCCAAACCAGGTATTTCCGAGGCTGGGCTGCGAAATGTCAAATCCGCCACGAACTACCTCGCACGCATCGGCCCAGGCAACAAAAATACTGCTGTCGTTGCTGATAGCCGTAGTTCCAGGCAACCCAGCGGCAGGTGGAAACTGGGCAAAAGCAGCATTTTCCATTATCATAAAAAAGACAAGAAAGAAGGTATTTTGAAAGGATTTCATTAAATCTATTCTTTAATAAATTTCGTTGTAAATAACTGATTATCATCAAATACTTTAAGAAAGTAAATGCCGGGTTTTAGCATCGAAACGTCAATTGCAGTTTTAAAATCGTTGGTTTTATTTGATGAAAGAACCTCTTTACCCGAAACATCAAAAACAGAAAACCGCATTTGGTTGAGGCAATCTGAGGCTAAAAATATTTTATCACCACAAGGATTTGGATAAACTAAATTTGGTTTATTACTTTCGGTAATCTCACCTAAAGCAGTAATATCAAGATAATTAACAGCAAGATATTCGGACGAAATCCCAACTTCATAATTTCCGGTTTCGTTTCCGTTTAAGTCAAATATTTTACCTGTTCCATTTGGAGCAATCCAATACGAAAATGAAACATAAAGTTGTTCATTCACAACATCGAGGGTGCAGGCAGTAATATCAAGGTTGGGGTAATTATCTGCGACAAGCGAAAAATCGGTTATTTCCATAGTCGAAATGTTGATAGACCCGATGTTTCCATCAATCATTAAATAGAGTTTGCCGTTTTTCAACCCGGCGGCTTTTCCAATCATATACCCGAAAGATGAAACCACAACCGAACCTGTGTTAAGATTATATTTCAGGATAGCTCCCGAACTCCCCATGTACGGGGTTTTACAGACAAAATACAAGTCGTTTCCTTCGATGAAAATATTCGAGATTCCCGCAGCCTCATTGCCAAGGTTAATTTCCCGCACAAAAATTTCGCTTTTCATATCCAGAACCGCAAGTTTTCCAACGGTGGCAGCCCATCCGCCAGTCACCGAAATATAGGCCGAATCGCCGGCAACAAAAACATCGTAGGCTTCGTCGCTGATTTCATCAAAGGTTTTGATAAGTGAAAGGTCACTCAGGTTCCTGATTTGGACAAAGCCCGCTGTGACCGGATATTGGCGGGTTACGATGAGCCTGTCGTTATAAAAACCAAATTTATTAACCCCCGAAAGCCCAATGGCAGCAACTCTTTCGCCAGATTCGATGTCAATTTTTACCAGTGAATCCTGTGCTGCAACAAATCCAAAACCATCATGTACCTCCAAACCCTGGACAGATTGGGTAAAAATTGTCGCAAGATCAGTGGTAACCTGAGTTTCGGGATTGTAAATTTTGATGGTAACAAAATCGTTTGTATTGTAATACGCTCCACCATTGGCAATTTCAAAATTCCGGTTAACTATTTGCCCGTGAACAACCAAAGGAAAAAAGCACAAAATCATAAATGACCATTTCGATAAAATATTT
>CAIYZW010000506.1 GCA_903930725.1 uncultured Bacteroidota bacterium | reverse complement strand
CAATGATGGAATTGGTTTGACCACAGGAGGCTCATTCAAGGTAGCCGCCCGCTGGGATGCCAACCAAATTACCGATTATGATGGATTATACCTGACAATGGCCGATATTTTCCCGCGAAGTGAATTGGGAACTAATTTTACCCTGAAGGTATGGAGTGGAACAAATGCCTCAACTTTGCTCGTAAGCCAGCCATTAACAGGTCTTGTACAGAATGTATGGAATACAGTGATTTTAGATACTCCTGTGCCCATTGACGCTACAAAAGACCTCTGGATAGGTTATGAATTATCAAATCAGCCCGTAGGCGATTACCCTGCAGGTACTGATATAGGCCCAGCAGTAGCTGGTTATGGAGATAAGATTTCGCTAAACGGAACAAGTTGGGATAATCTTTCAGCGCTTGGCCTCGATTACAACTGGAATATTGCAGGAACCATCGGTTTGGATGCTTCGGGCAAGCCACTGGCACAACCAATTTCTATCGGACAACAGGCCTATTCCGGAAACGGCAGTACCATTAATCAGGGTCATCTCCCAATGGCTGTCAATCCCGTAAATACGTCAGGCCTCAATCGCGATTTGCTTGGCTATAATATTTACAGGGATAATCAACAAATAAACAATTCAGCGGTTACGCTCACCGAATATTCCGATACAGGAGTTCCTGGCGGTTATCATGAATATTATGTAACTGCAGTTTACACCCAATGCGAAAGCGATCCATCCAACACAGCAACAATTACTGTTGATATTGATGAGCTTCAAAAGGGAAAAATATCATTGAACCTGCTGCCAAATCCGGCAACGACAGAGGTGGAATTTGTGTCGGACAGTAAGATGAACCGAATCACAATAATAAATAGTTTTGGAAAGGAAATATTTATGGGTAACATAAACCAGAAGTATTTTAATTTGGGCGTTTCTTCCTTCACTGGTGGATTGTACATTGTTGCAATAGAATTTGACGAGGGGAAAGTTTTTAAAAAATTGATAATACGGTAGTTTGTTTTTAGTTAAGGATTAGTTAATAAGAAGAAAAAGGGGGCACCTGCTCCCTTTATTCTATTAAAAAAAAAGTTTATGAAAAAGAGTTTTTTTTCTTTATTAATTGTTTTCAGCCTTTTTTCGGCAAGGTTGTTTTCACAATGCTACATTCCGGTAACCAGCACTTCCGACAGTGGCCCCGGCTCACTCAGGCAGGCAATTCTCAGCGCCAATGCCTGTTCAGGAACTCCGGTGATTACATTTGAAATTCCATCTTCGGCTGTAATTGAACTTCTTTCAGATTTACCAATGCTGAATAACGCCAGCCTGACTATTGATGGCTCCGTGGCGCCGGGTTATTCATATCCCAATTCGATGGTTACGATCAACTGGAGCGGCAGGGACGATTGCCTCGAACAAAAGCAGGATAATGTCACCATCAGAGGATTAGCTTTCACGAATAATTTTAACGGATCAGGGTATGCCGCCATCCGGGCTTCAGGTGGCAACAATTTACTTGTCGAATATTGTCGCGCCTATAATCAAAACAAGAGATTTGTTTATTCAAATGAAGGAACCGGAATCCAGATCGGGAATTGTACAGCAGAAGATTTCAGCAACGACGGAAGTGCAACAGTATTTTCATGTTATGACAACGGCGGTTTTTCATTGATAGGTCACTGTAATATCACGAATATAGCCAGCAGTTCAATCTACATTAGCAACTCAGGTGCATCAGTTACTACTATCGAAGAAAATGTATTTACCAACGTCGGCTACGAAGATAATTCATCATTAGGAGGACGCGGTCAACACATCGTCAATTGCGAAAGTGCAGCTACACGGCTGACAATCAGGAACAACATTATAATCGGATGCAAGTCAAAATTTGTTAACATCAGCAGAGGCTCGACATTTTTAACAACGAGGGATTCGATTTTTAACAACTCGGTTGTTAATTGTACTGGTAAGCATGTCATTTATATCGAAGGAATGGCTTCATCCTTTGCGTACATTGCAGAAAACTATATCGCTGGCGATGGAGGTATTTATAACATGGATCAGGTTATCGAACTTAATAGCGCCCAATACGGAAAAATTAAAGGAAACGTAATAAAAAATTCCAAATCCAGAGGCATCATGGCCAAAAATTCTGACGGGACCATCATCAAAGATAATATCATGTACAACCTTAGCAATAGTTCCAATATTGAACTTAATGATGACTGCGATAATGTAATTATCAGAGGAAATATCCTTGGTACCGACAGTTTAAACACACCGGGGCTATCTTTAGCAACCGACGCAACTATAAGACTGAGCGATTGCGATAATTGTTATGTTGGTGGGGATGTTTCTTTGAATCTCGGCAATCAGATTATTGCTGCCATCAACAAGTCAGCTTTAACCGTAGCCAACAGTTGCGAAGGAACAACCACCATTCAGGGCAACGATTTCAACATCAGTTCCGATGGATTGACAAACCTAACAACCTCCAATAGTGCAGTGCTTGCAGTCTATCCTGCAAATTCGATTATTGGCGGTGAAAGTGAATTGTACAGAAACAGGATTTCAGGATTGGGAACAGGCATTCAGCTTGATGGACAAAATGCTGCAATTCAGGGTAACTTTATCGGTTGTACCCGGTTTGGTTCCCCGGTAGCGGGAAGCGCGATGCCTTACGGGATTTATGTAAACGCCAACAACACAACCATCGGAAGCAAAACAACGGTTGCTTTAAGAAACAAGATTGGTTATTGTGAAGAAGCAATTCGCAACAACGATAAGGATAACGTGTTGTGGTCGGGCAATGAATTTTATAAAAATACTGCTACTGTTGTGGTGAATAATGTTGGAAGCAGTCCCAACGGCGGAATATTGCCTCCGGTAATTAGCGGCGGCACTTTGCCATCAACGGTTTTTGGCAATTCCCAGCCCAACGCACGGGTTGAAGTGTATCACCAGAATCCGGCGACATCTGTTCAAGGATATCAATACCTTGGATTTGCTACTGCGAATGCAAGTGGTGCCTGGACATTTACTTCTCCGGTTGCGCTAAACGACCAGGTGGCTGCTTTGCAGATTGACAATTTAAACGCTTCTGAATTCGCCACTTACACAAGCCTGCCAATTCAGGCACCCACCGCTAATTTCGACTATTCGCCAGCAAACGTGGTTGGAACAAATGCTGTAATTAACATTTTGAACAACGATCTTTTATCGAACGGGAATCCTGCTATCGCTGCTCTGGTGTCAGTTGATCTTGACCTTTCAATATCAGGGATACAAACAACACTCACAGCAGGCGGCGAAGGCACATGGACTTACAATTCCTCCAACGGAAATCTAACGTTTGATCCGCAAGCCGGTTTCACCCGCGACCCTTCAATTATTCAGTACAAATTGATCCAAAACAGCAACGGTTACTCAGATTTGGCTGTAGTTTGGGTTGGTTATACCGAAATACCACCCATCGCAAATGACGATGCAAGCAACGGAAATCTTACCGGTTGGAACACAATAATTAATATCCTTTCCAACGATTTATTATCCGATGGAAGCTCTGCATCTGCGGCAAATGTAAGCGTTGACATTAATTCCGCAATTCCCGGTATTCAGACAATCCTAACCATCCCGGGACAAGGAATCTGGATTTACAATGTTTTGACTGGTGAACTCACCTTTGATCCACAAACTGGCTTTTCTTTAAATCCACCTGTCTTAAAATACATCCTTAAAGAAACCATTACCGGCTATACAGATATGGCTGAAGTAACAGTTACCTACATCCCGCCGCCACCGCCAGTTGCCAACGACGATGTGAGTAGCGGACATTTTTTTGGCACCATTGCTGAAGTTCAGATTATGGCCAACGACCATTTATCGGATGGAAGTGTTCCCTTGCCAGGATTAGTTTTGATAGATATTGATCAGGCAACACCCGGAATCCAGATTAAATTGATTGTTCCGAATGAAGGAGTTTGGAATTATTACTTTTTGACTGGGATATTATCGTTTGATCCGGTTGCAGGCTTTTTGTCCAATCCTTCGGTGATTAATTATACCCTTACCGAAAACAGCACCGGTTTCTCCGATGGAGCATCGGTTACACTAAACTACTCCCTGGGTACAGACCTTTTTCCTCCTTTAAATCTTAAGGCCGGGGTTAGAAATAATAATGATGTGCAATTATTCTGGGAACCTCCGGTAGGATTTCCCGGCCAATACATTCAATGGGACAATGGCGCAAATTTTGAAGGTATAGGGCTTACCTCCGGAGGGACTTTTTCGGTAGCTGCGCATTGGAAACCTTCACAGCTTACCCAGTATGACACCTGGTTGCTCACCCATGTTCAATTGTTTCCAAGAGATGTTTCCCAAATCGTTTTCACACTTAAAGTGTGGAGTGGCGCAGGTGGTTCAACGCTTTTGTATTCGCAACCATTAAACAACCTGGTTCCGAACCAGTGGAACACGATTATTTTGGATACCCCTGTCGAGATCATTTCTTTACAGGATTTATGGGTTGGATATTCCGTGGAAAATCATCCTGCCGGAACATATCCGGCAGGATGCGACGAAGGCCCGGCTCAGCCTGGTCATGGCGATATGATCCGGTTGGACGGTGCTAACTGGAAAGACCTGAAAGATTTTGGCTATAATTATAACTGGAATATCCATGCCGGCATTGAACCTGCCGGAGAATATAAAGTCCTGGCACAAACTTTTGATAAAGAATTGTCTTTAGAAACCAATGCTTCCGACCAAATATCAAGAAGTTTTATTGTAAGTGATGATGGAAAAAACGCTGGAATTAGAGCAAATGTAATCGAATACAATATTTTCAGGAATGAAGAATTTTTAACCTCAGTTCCGGGAAATAAAACCACCTGTTTTGACAATAACCTGCCCGACGGCGTTTATTCGTACAAAATATCAGCGAATTATACCGGAGGCGAATCGTTGCCAGCCGGTCCTATCGAAATAAGTATTCCCGGCGGTACCGGTCCTGTAATTGTGCTGAACACAAATCCAATTGAAGAAACCCATCTTATGCCACCCCAATCATCCTCACTGCCTTTCAGCATTACAAATACAGGTTCTTCGATGTTGGATTTTAATGTCAAAGTTTTACCTCCTGAAAACAGAAAATCAATTAAACTCAGGAAAAACAACGATACAAAATCCATCCCTGCAACACGGACGGAAAACACTAAATCACCCCTGTGGAAATCAATAAAAACCGAATCAAACATTCCCACCCCCAACAGGAGTAATGAAGTGATTATCCGTTACGATAATGGCGTGAACTATGGCGCTCTTGGTTTAAGTGACCCGGGAGGGACATTTGAAGTAGCCGCCTATTTCCCTGCATCTACCATGGCAAATTACACAGGGATGTTGCTTAAACAAATGGATGTATTTATTTTTCATGTACCAACAACTTTTAAAATTAAGGTCTATAGTGAAGGAACAGCTACCCAACCCGGAGATCTGATTTATGAACAGGAAGTTGGCGAGGTTCCGGCAGGTGATGTTTGGTCGTTGATAACCCTAAATGACGAAATTCCGATTACCGGAGATGACCTGTGGATAGGCTACGAAGTTTCGCACGGCCCGGGAGTTATGCCGGCAAGTTATGATAATGGTCCGGCAGTAGCGGGATTTGGTGACTGGGTTTATACTGATGGTGTGTGGTCATCAATGACTGATTTTGGTTTCGACCTTAACTGGAACATTGCCGGCTATCTGTTTGCTCCATCTCCTGATTATACCTGGGTTCAGGCAGTGCCTGTTCATGGTTCAGTCAGTCCGGACGAAACCTTTAATATGGAATTAACCTTCGATTCGGAGAATCTTTCGATTGGCATACATGAAGCAATTCTTCAATTTAATTCAAACGATCCGGCAAATCCTGCGGTTGACATACCTGTTTCACTCAACGTGGGTGGTGTGGTGCTTGATCCTCCAGTAAATCTGGCGGCAACGGTAACCGGCAATGACGTTTCTCTCACCTGGTATGTTCCTGTAAATGACTCCAAATCCAGTAAAATTAAGGGAAGCAGAGCCTTGTTAGGCTACAAAATTTACCGTGAAGGATTGTTTTTGGAACAGGTTGCCGAAACAAGTTATACTGATGAAAATCTGATTTCAGGAACTTATGAATATTATGTAAAAGCGGTTTATGACCTTGGAAGTTCACCTCCTTCCGATACTGCCGAAGCTATTATTTTGCCATCGGGAAGCGACCCGCACATCCTGGTTTCGCCCGGGCAGCTTTATGAAGCGCATTTTAGTCCGCCGCAAACAACATTTCGCCAGATCACTATTTCAAATGCTGGAGAAATACCGCTCGATTTCAACATTGATGTTGTGATTGATTCAAAAAAAATACCTGTAACCGGTTTTATTCCAAAACTTACTTCTGAGTCTTTTTCGGATAAAAATACGGGTAAAATACTACTCACAAAAGGCAATGCCTATCCTGGAGAATATCCATCAAAACAAAAGGATGAAGAGGTTATCAGGTATGACAATGGCGAAAATTTCAGTTGGGTTGGCCTTAGCAACGGAGGAACATTCCAGGCGGCAACTTACTTTCCGTATTCAACTATCTGGCAATACACCGGAATGGAAATTTCGCAGATTGAGTTTTTCATCAAAGAAGCGATTACTGATTGCAGGATACAGGTATTTGGCCAGGGTTCAGCAAGTATTCCAGGTCCATTGCTTTATGAGGAGGTCGTAGAAGTCACTCCGGATTCCTGGAACCTGATTGAATTGTCAACACCGGTTATCATCAGCGAAGGTGATCTTTGGATAGGCTATCAGGTGACGCATGATGCAGGTTTTTATCCGGGAGGTATTGACGCAGGTCCAGCTGTGGCAGGATTTGGTGATATGGTAAATTTTTCCGGATCATGGGCAACGCTTTCCGGCTATGGCATCAACAATAACTGGAATATTGCCGGGTATCTTACCGGAACCCCATTTTTTACCTGGCTGAAAACAGATACTACATCAGGTACGATTAACCAAAATCAGTCACAAACCATCAATATTTCCATTAACTCTTTGGGGCTGAGCCAGGGAATTCATGAAGCATCGCTGATCTTAACCAGCAACGACCCGTTAACTCCGGAAGTGATTGTACCGGTCACCCTGAATGTAGGCACAACCGAACTTAATCCTCCACAAAATTTGCAAGCTAACCTGATAAGCCTCAACGATGTGCTACTCACCTGGGATAATCCTTCAAAATCATCTTCCATCAATTCCGGAAACAATAAAAATTTTCCGGCTTCCGGGAAATCAGAATCCTTAGCCTCATTTCCCAATGATAAACAAAGAGGTTTCCTCGGTTATAATGTTTATCGTGATGGTGTGAAAATTAATAACAATGCTGTTTTAGAAACTTCATACACCGATACTGACCTTGCGATTGGAACTTACAATTACGAAGTTACTGCACTTTATGACGAAGGGGAAAGCCTTCCTTCAGTGCCTGTTCAGATAATCATTCCTTCCGGGGCAGAAATTACAATTGATCCGGCATTCATGGAAGAAACACACACAACTCCACCCCAAATAACCACACAACAGCTTTTGGTAACAAATACCGGAACTTCTATCCTAAACTTTAATCTTGAAGTATTAATAGGAAAAGGCTCAGCTATTCCTGAGCCAGAACCTGGACTGAGAACTTCATGGCTATCCGCTCAACCATTGACAGGTAATCTTAACCCGGGACTATCGGCTACGATAACGGTTATTTACAATTCCGATGGCCTGAGTTTTGGAGTTTATAACGGAACGCTGCACTTTACCAGCAACGACCCTATAAATCCGGTGGTGAATATCCCAGTTACACTCAATGTTACAACAGAAGAACTTAATCCACCACAAAACCTGCAGGCAGAAGTAATCAATAGCAATGATGTTTTGCTTACATGGGAATCGCCTGCAATAAGGCCGGCAAAAAAATCAGGAAATTCAGATTTCGGCATCGGAAAAGGTTTCCTGGGCTACAACGTTTACCGTGATGGTGTTGTTATTAATCAACATCCAAGACAAGAAACCACTTTTATTGATTCCGCACTTGAAAATGGCTTTTACACTTACGATGTTACCGCCGCTTACGAAGAAGGCGAATCACCAGGTGCCGGGGCAGTTGAGGTAATGATAGGATGCCCGCTTCCACCTCCACAAAATCTTCTGGCGCAAGATACCGGACCCGAAGAAGTTTACCTTACTTGGGAGGAACCTGAAATTTCGGTAATTATGTCACAACCGGATCGTGATTTACTGGGTTATAATGTTTACAGGGACAGCCTAAAGATTAACGAATCATTGGTCACCCTCACCGAATATTATGATACAAGTGTTCCGGCTGGTTATCATGAATATTATGTAACGGCATTTTATTCCCAGTGCGAAAGTGAGCCATCCAATACTGCCACGATTATTGTTGGTTTCAGCGAGCTGTCGCAGGAAAACATGTCTCTGTTCATCTTGCCAAATCCGGCAGCTACTCAGGTGGATTTTGCGTCAAACAGTAAAATGATTCGAATTACCATCAAAAACAGCATTGGCAAAAATTTTTATAAAGAAGCCATAAATCAAAACAAGTTTCAACTGGATGTTTCTTCCTTCCCTAAGGGTTTGTATTTGGTAGAAATCGAATTTGGCGAGGGCAGGGTTATCAAAAAATTAGTAATCAAATAGTGTGGTTTTAGTAAATGATTAGTTTAATGGATGGGAAAGGGGGCATTTGCTCCCTTTACTCAAATCTTAGAAAAAATTGGTTTCAAACCTTGCAGGAAAAAGAAAGTAAAATGGATTCATTTTGAAATACGGCACACAATGCATTTTTTATTCTGAACCCAAAATTATAATACTAATAATCATTAAACTTGTACATTAAAGTTGTTTCATCTTGAATGCAAATCTGTTATGAAGAGTTTTACAGTTACTTTCATCATTGTTCTGTCATTTTTTTCGGCATTTGCTCAAAAAAGCTGGGTTCCTTTTACAAGCAATCAGGCGCAAACTCCACTGGTAACAATTGATCGTTCCGATCGTTCATCAATTACTTTCGATGTTACGCTAACGGGAATGTTCAGTGAATTGATCACACGGGAAGGTTTAACATTTCAGAGGATTAGCCTGAACGAGAACCAGACAACACAGGAAATTGGTAAGCCCGAATTGCCGGCGCTTCACCAACTCATTGGAATTCCTGATAACCAATTGATTTCTTTTGAGATTTCAGATATCGAAACCATGAAACTGACAGGGTTCAACATTTATCCGTTTCAAACGCCCACTACCGATAATCCCGGAGGCCAGTCAAAGGCATTTGTTATGGATAAAAGTTTTTATGGGCATGATGTAAATTTTCCATTAGAAAATGTAAATGTGGATCAGCCGGAAATATGGCGGGATATTAGAATCAGCGGAATTCATATCACCCCTTTCACCTTCAACCCGGCTAAACAGGAGCTTACGGTGATAACCCGCATGAAAGTAAAGGTTGAATTCACAGGAAACGATACAAAAACGGCTTTAATCCGAGGCAAAGAACTTACTCCAAAGTTTTACAACATGTACAAACATGCTATCTTAAACTTTGATGACCTGGGTTATACCCAAACCCTGCAAGAAACATCTGGCATTAAATATCTTATCATTACCAATACCGAGGCTCTCAATGCCATCCAGCCTTTGGTGGACTTCAAAAACCGGCAAGGGATGAAAGTTGAAGTAAAAATTTTGGAAACCGGTTTTAATACTCCACAACTGTTCAAGAATTATATTACTCAGCTTTATAACAGCGATGGACTTGAATATGTGCTTATGGTAGGTGATGCCTATCCTAATGGTGGTACAGGTGGTGGTTCTAATATTGTCCCAATGTATTGGTGGGAACCTTCCGGCGAAGACCCATCCTATTCTGATTCCTGGTACACTTGTCTTCAGGGAGACGATGACCACTTTGCCGACCTGGCCATCGGAAGATTGGTTTATGATTTTAATTCACTAAATGAACTCGAACTACAGATTCAGAAAACCATGACGCATTATCTTGCTCCGGATGTCAAAAGCAACTGGGCCGAAAACGCGCTCCTTATCGCCCACAAGGAAGAATATCCTTTAAAATTCACACAATGCTGTGAAGAAATCAGAACTTACCCTTATTCAGTTCAGGTTCCGATTTTTGAAAAAGCGTATGGTGGTGAGGGCGCATCAAACCAACAGGTGATAAACTTCGTGAATAATACTGCCTGTGGTATTTTTGGGTATCGGGGTCATGGAAGTTCTACCGACCTTTGGCAGTGGGGATCATCAGGCAATTTCAGTGCCTCTCATGTGGCTCAGCTTAACAATATGAATAAATTGTTTGTATTTTTTGATGTCTGTTGCGAAAACATGAACATTGTATCCTACAACGGTGATTGCCTGACCGAATCATTTATGAAACACCAATCAGCTTCAGTTGCAGTTAACGGAGCGATTATCCCGTCATTTACCATACCAAATCATGATTACGACAAGGAAATGTTCAAAGCCATTTATGACGAAGACATTACCAATATTGGTTATGTAACCAATTTTGCAAACATTACTGTCCTCAACGTTCATGGCACCATGGGGCGTTCAAACGTCAGAACTTATCTCTGGCTTGGAGATGCATCCCTTGAACCCTGGACCAAACAACCAGCCAACCTCACAGTCGCTCATGATCCTCAGTTATTTCTGGGTGTTTCGGAGTTTTCTTTACAGGTTACAGGCGAAGGAGGTGCAACGGAAAATGCCCTTGTATGCGTAAGCAATCAGGATGGGACAATCTATTCGGCTGGTTACTCAAATGCTTTAGGTGAGGTTACTCTTGCTTTTGATGACCCTGTTCAAACCCTTGGTGAGGCAATGGTTACGGTAACATTGCACAATTATTTGCCGTACCAGGCAGTAATTCCGGTAATTCCAAAATCAGTCCCATTTGTTGGCAGAGACACCTGGCTGATTAACGATACAGCCGGCGGGAATGGAAACGGTCTGTTAGATTGCGGTGAAGCTGTGTTATTATCACTGGCTGTAAAAAATTTTGGAGCAATAGTAGCTGAAAATGTTGTCGTTACGATTTCGACAAATGATGATTATACCACAATCACCGATAGTACCGAAAATTATGGCAACATCCAACCTTTGCAGGCTGTTTCTGTTGCTGATGGTTTTTCTTTTAATGTTGCAAACTCAATGCCTGATAGCCATTCTGTCTTGTTTGAAGTTACCGCAACAAATGGCCTGGAGGTCTGGACAAGCAGTTTCGTAATCGTCGGACATGCACCGGTACTCGACATTTTTTCATTCATTATTGATGATACCTCCGGAAATAATAACGGACTACTTGATCCAGGTGAAACTGTAGCACTGGTAGTTTCTGTTGGAAATAATGGAACGGCAACAGCCTATAATGTTATGGGACTTCTTACCACCACCAATCCTTTTGTTTCGGTTCTTACTAATGAAGGGCAATCCTTTGGAAATATTTCACCTTCTTCAAACGCTACTTTAGCGTTTACTATTTCGGCAGCTTCAAATACACCTTACGGCTATTCGGCACTGCTAAATTTTGCTTTTACAGCCAGCATGGGAATCACTGCGCAGGAGTTTATCCAAATAATACTTGCTGATTATTGTGATGCTTCAATAAACACCAAAAATGAATTTATTTCTAAAGTTGTTTGTGGCACCATCAGCAACTCAAGCGACTGGCAAAGTGATGTTGCCGATTATACAAACATTACTGCAGTTCTGGTTCCTGGAGTACCCAAACCCATAACAGTTACCAATGGAGCGCCATGGTCAGGCGACAAGGTTACTGTTTGGATAGATTGGAATCTTAATGTAGTTTTAGGCGATGCCAACGAAACCAATATTTTAACCAACGTTGGTGGGGCTGGTGCTTCATTCACCGGTAACATCACCGCACCGGCTAATCAGGCACCAGGCTCATACCGCATGAGAATAAGGATGACTCCAAGTTTATCTCCAACACCATGTGGCACTACACAGTATGGTGAAATCGAAGACTTTGTTGTAATTATCGAAAGTTTTACGGCCATTTTTACTTCAAATATCACTTCGGTTTGTAAAAACGGACAGGTTCAGTTCACCGACAACTCAACGGGTGTCCCCACATCCTGGTTATGGACTTTCCCTGGCGGAACTCCTGCCACTTCCACCAAAAAGAATCCGCTTGTAACTTACAACACTGCCGGGACATTCGATGTAACGCTGAAAATTACCAAAGGAACATTAACAAATACACTTACAAAAACCGGCTATATCACTGTGATGCCACCGCCAGTTCAGGCAGGACCAATTTCTGGCAATGGTATGGTCATTTCTGGACAAACGGAAACCTATTCCGTTTCTCCACTTGCTCAATTTACAAATTATGAGTGGGTACTTACCCCGGGAGATGCAGGCTCGTTGGTAGTCGCAATGAATATTGCAACAATCACCTGGAGTAATTTCTGGACAGGCCTTGCTTCGCTTAAAGTACGTGGTGGAAACGTGTGCGGTATGGGCGTTTATTCCTCTGGATTTGAAGTGACAGTATCAGCACCATGTTACGCTCCAAACAGCATATCGGCAAATAATATTACATCAGAATCCGTCGAATTAATTTGGTCTCCGGGGTACATTGAAGCCGGATGGAACATTCTTTACGATTCATCCGGTTTTAATCCAAATACGGCGGGAACTCTGATTCAGGGAATTAATGACCCCTCCTACATCTTAACTGATTTAACCAGTGCAACAACTTATGATTTTTATATCCGCTCCGATTGCGGAAATGGGAATTATAGCAGCTGGGCAGGCCCCGCTACATTTACAACTTTAACAAGGCAAATCATTAACCTAACCGCAGGATGGAGTGGTTTATCGTCATTTTTGACACCATCAGACCAAAACATCGAATCCCTTTTCAATCCGATAATTTCAGATCTTATCATTTTTCAGGATGAAACCGGTATCTATTGGCCTGGTCAGAATGTAAATACAATTGGAGTATGGGACACACATCAGGGTTACAAAATCAAAATGGCCACGGCAGTTGACTTGATTATCGAAGGCACACAGCCAAATAACAGAAATCTGACTTTCTCAAATGGGTGGAACCTGATTCCCGTCCTTAGTAACTGTAATGTTGATGTTGAAACGCTGTTTCCAGGAATAAACCTGGTAATGTTAAAAGAAGTGGCTGGCTCGCGTATTTATTGGCCGGCAATGGGCATCAACAATCTTGGTTACCTTGAGCCGGGCAAAGCCTATTTTGTGTTAATGAATGGTGAAGGGACAATCGGGTTTCCAGAGTGTGGTAATATGAAATAAGACACTATCAGGTTCAGGTAAACCAACAAGTTCAACTTGTCGAATGATTGAAATCTTAGACATATCCGTCAGCCTGCGGAAGAAAGCCAACTACTATTTCGGCCTGGTTTTCAATTGTACCATCTGTTGGT
>CAIYZW010000505.1 GCA_903930725.1 uncultured Bacteroidota bacterium | reverse complement strand
AGCAAGCCTAGAGTTATCCAGGCAAACAGCTCGTGTGTTTCCTGAATTTCACCGGCCGAACCGGTCATTTCGTCTGTGAATAATACACCTGAAAGCAAGGCGACGATGGCCGCAAGAGTTCCGGTTACCAGCAGGTAAAACCCGGTTTTCGACAAGCATAGCTCCTTTTTGAAGATTAAAGCGGCAAATTCGGCAACAAATCCAACAACCACCAAAGCTATCGGAAAGTGCACCAACATTGGGTGAAGATGATTTAATGACATCATATTGTTTATTTTTTTTGTAAAAATACCAAATTTCCAGAACAAAAAAATACTCCGGTAACAACTTTTTGTTTGAAATGTTTTTACCGAACATCAGATTAAAAGTGCTGGAACCTTGAAAATGCTTTACAATAATGAACCGGATTAACCCGATTTTGCGGAGCCGACCCAACAAAATCATTAAAAGGCAAACACAGCATCGAATGAAAACCGGCGATGATTATTACCCGATTGTGCAATTTTACACCAGGAATTACCAACCGGAAAATTGAATTTCTTGTGGCAATTTAACACCGGAAAAATGGCTAAAATGCCATCATTTTTAGTTCATTTATCGTTCGCTCATGGTTCGCTCATCCTATACTCAAAATCCGCTGCTCATTCGCTCACGATTTGTTGGTGATTTGATGATGATTTTGATAACGAAAATGGTTTTTTTACCAACCCCAATTGTGCAATTTTCTGAAAAGATTTGGGGCTGGAAGGAATATTCCGTACAAAATACTTGAGGAGATATTTTTCATAGTATCTGTAAAGAAATAAAGTGTACATTTGCCGAAAAAAGCAAATGAAAGAGCACGATTTAATAGCGGAGAAATACGAAAGGATAAAAAGCATACTGAATGAGCGCGACACACGCCTGATATTAGCCTCAGAGGCTGTAAGTTTAGGACGTGGTGGCATCAGTTCTGTTTCGAAAAAATCGGGGTTGTCAAGGTCTACATTGACTATTGGCATCAATGAACTTGGGAGCAAAGAATGCTTGAATGTTTTTAAAGAAGGCCCGGTCAGGAAGCCGGGAGGTGGCAGAAAAAAAGAAACGGAAAAGAATAAAAACCTTGAACCGATAATAGATGAGATAGTATGCCCTCATACCGTAGGAGATCCTATGAGTCCGCTATTATGGAGCAGTAAAAGTTTGCGGCATATTGCACAGGCAGTAAAGGAAAGGGGTTGCCAGATAAGCCATCAGTCAGTCGGGGAAATATTAAAAAATAAAGGATATAGTTTACAGGGAAATCGGAAAACAGATGAAGGCAGCACCCATATTGATAGGGATGCACAGTTTAATTGTATTAATGATATTGCAAAAGAGTTTTTAGCTGCTGATGATCCGGTAATATCAGTTGATTGTAAGAAAAAGGAATTGATTGGTAACTTTAAAAATGAAGGTGAAGAATGGCTTCCAACGGGAAGTCCTACAAAGGTCAAGGTATACGACTTTATCGACAAAGATTTAGGCAAGGCCATTCCTTATGGTGTCTATGATATCGCTAATAATGAAGGTTGGGTAAGTGTTGGCATCAGCCATGATACTGCCAGTTTTGCTGTATCAACAATTAGAAGTTGGTGGTATGAAATGGGAGAAGAAAAATTTAGCAAATCGAAACGAATATTTATCACAGCTGATGGTGGAGGAAGCAACAGTTCAAGAAGCAGATTATGGAAAATTGAACTACAAGTTTTGGCAGATGAAATTGGCAAAGAAATAACGGTAAGTCATTTTCCACCAGGCACAAGCAAATGGAATAAAATAGAGCATAGATTATTTTCACATATCACAATGAATTGGCGGGCAAGGCCATTAACAAACATACAATTGGTGGTGGATTTAATAGCATCAACACAAACCTCAAAAGGATTAATAGTGAAATCCAAATTAGATTCAACAGTGTACGAGAAAGGAATTAAAATATCAGATGAATCGTTAGGAAAAATCAACATTAAAACAAATGAATTTCACGGCGAATGGAACTACACTATTAAACCAAATTATGAACAGGTTATTTCTTGACAAATACTTAATGTAGGCTCTCCCACTCCTCTCAATCCTCAAACCTTGTATTATTATCGAGGATATGCAATAAATACTTTAGGAACAGGATATTCCCCGGACGGGACTTTCAGAACCTATTCCAATCCGCCAACCGGGCAAGCTGGAAGTTTAGCTGGTACAGCAACTTCTCAAACAGCAATTAATTTAACCTGGAGTGCTGCTACATTTCCTGTCAGCGGTGCTACAACCAAAGGATATGTTTTATTTATAGCTACTTCTCCAAACACTCCTTCGATGAGTAATGGGAATGGCGCTGCGCCCACTGCAGGAGCCAATACTACCATTGTTTCATCAACCATTGCTTTTGATGCTACTTCTCAATCCAGTGGAAGTTTAACTGCCAATACAACCTACAATTATTTACTTATACCCTTTTGCTGGGATGGAGCAAATGTGGCAACATATAATTATTTAACGACTTCGGCGCCAACTACTTCTGCTTTCACATGGCCAATCGTTCCATCAATCTCAACTACCAACGCAATAAACAATATTTCCGAAAGCGGTGCTGCAAGCGGAGGAACAACAATAAATGCAAATGGAGGGACAATATCAGTTAAAGGAGTTGTATGGAATACTACAACAACACCAGTTTTACCCGGATTAGGATCAACAAATGATGGAACGGGAACAGCCAACTATACAAGTACTATTACAGGACTCAATCCACAAACCCAGTATTATGTTAGAGCTTACGCAACAAATGAAGGGGGTACAGGATACGGGAGTAATATTAGTTTTAGAACGTATTCGAATCCACCCACAGTGCAAGCAAGTAACCTGGCAGGTACTTTAACTTCTGCAACTGCTGCCAATCTCACCTGGACAGCAGCAACTTTTCCGGGAAGCGGTGCAACAACAAAAGGTTATGTATTAATAAGAGCTACAAGTCCTGCTTTACCAACTCTTTCATCAACAAATGGACAAGCACCAGTTGCTGGTGTAGGAACAATTGTTTCATCAACTATTGCTGGTTCAGCGACTTCTCAGGCAAACACAGGTTTATCAACTAATACTACCTATAACTATATTCTTATTCCTTTTTGCTGGGATGGTACTAATGCCACAACTTACAATTATTTAACAACCTCCGCACCCACTACATCATTATCTACCCCTTCTGCATTAAGTGATGTTGTTGCTGTAGCAAGTTCTGAGTCAGCAGCAATTTCTTCATTAGTAAATGATAATGCTCCGCTAACTTCTACAACTGGAGCACAAGTGTGGCAAATAACGATAAGAGATGGAGGTTCAGCAATGAACGATCCTGATAATCTTCCTACAATTGTAACAGGATTTACATTTACTCAAAATACAGGAAATGCAGTTGATCATTGGTTAGATGCTATTAAAACAATTGCATTATTTGATGGTTCAACCTATATTGCCACAGCCTCAAGTATTACTGCTACAACAATCGTTTTTTTAGGATTAACAATAAATGTTGCTGATAATTCAAGTAAAATATTATCGGTAAGGTTATCCCTGAATTCAACTTTGAACAGTGGAGGGACAGGTAATCTGGATGGAGACGATTTTGTATTTAATCTCACCAATGCAAACTTTACAACATTAACAAACGAAACGAGTTCAACAAAAGCCTCTTTTACTGCAGCGAGTTCCACAAATGGGCAAAATGCGATTGCTGTTGTCGCAACCAAACTTTTATTTGTTCAACAACCAACAACGGTGGCAAGTAATGTAAGTATTAATCCTTCTCCAACTGTTCAGGCAACAGATATAGGTGGAAACAGGGACATTAACTTTGTTTCGGCGATCGAAATAACTGCAACAGGTTCTACACTGAGCGGAAGTCCGGTTTCTTCTAGTGCTGCATCAGGACTTGCAACATTTAGTTCATTACAATTGACTACACCCGCCTCAGGAGTTACTTTGATGGCAAATTACACTGGCTTAACAGGAATTACAAGTAATTCATTTGATGCGCTTTATGCTGAACCTTCAAATCAGCCTTCAATTTTAACATTTGGTTCTATTGCTCCAAATTCGATGAGTTTGAACTGGACGGCTGCCTCTGGTGGTGCTGATGGGTATATTATTGTATTACGTTCAGGGGCGTCTTATGCTACAACAGCTCCGGTTGATGGTACTTCTTATTCTAACGGGACAGCATTAGGAAATGGAACAGTGGTTTTTGTTGGGAGTGGAACATCTGCCCCCATTACCTCGTTAACGGCTGGTACGCAATATAGTTACAACGTTTATAGTTACAATGGAAATAGTACACTCATAAATTACAAAAACCTGACCCCTTTACAAGGACAAAGTTATACTTATGCTAATGAACCTACCACTGTTGGTGTAGTAACATTTAGCTCTGTTACTGCAACTGGTTTTACCATCAATGCTACTGCAGGAAATGGCACAAGTAGAATTTATATTGTAAGGCAAGGGAATGCCGTTGACTACATCCCAGTTGATGGGACTGCCTATACGCCAAATACTAATTTTACACTTGGTAGCGGCTTTGGAACAAGCAGTGACAATAAAGTAGTTGCTGTTACTGGCACTAATGTAACCGTTACAGGTTTATCTTCAAGTACAACCTATTATGTTGCTGTTTATGAATTTAATGGAAGTAACGCAACTATCAATTATCTGACATCAACTTTTGGTACTGGAAATCAAAGTTCTTTGGCATCTGTTCCTTCTGTCGCATCAGGATTAACTTTCGGTTCGGTTGCAGTAAATAGTTTTAATGCGTCATTTACAGCACCTGGTACAGCACCTTCAGGATACCTTGTATTACGTAGATCAGT
>CAIYZW010000504.1 GCA_903930725.1 uncultured Bacteroidota bacterium | reverse complement strand
ATGGAAACCAATTTCCCGCTGAATTACCGCACCAAAGAGAGCGCCGACCTGTTTTTGATTTTGTTCATCCAACTGCACAAAGACAGAGGTCGGGCAGGCATTGTTTTGCCCGACGGCAGTTTAACCGGTGAAGGTGTGAAACAGCGGGTGCGCCAGAAACTTCTGGACGACTGTAACCTTCACACCATCATCCGGCTGCCGCAATCGGTTTTTGCACCCTATGCCACGGTCAACACCAATTTGTTGTTCTTCCAGAAGGGCAATCCCACCAAAGAAATCTGGTATTACGAACATACCCTGCCCGAAGGCGCCAAAGCTTACAACAAAACAAAACCCATCCGCATCGAAGAGTTCGACACTATCAAAGCATGGTGGACCAACCGGCAGGAAAGCGAAGTAAGCTGGAAGGTTCCCATCAAAACAATTATCGAACGTGGTTACGATCTGGATATTAAAAACCCAAATAAAGTGGTAGAAGAAGTGGTGTACGACCGGAAAGCAATTCTGGCTCAGCTCGAACATTCATTTGAAAAGTCGTTTAAAATTATTCAGGAACTTAAATACTTATCGTGAAATGCCATTTGTAAAAGTTTATATCCATTTTGTGTGGAGTACCAGGAATCATCTTGCCTTTTTAAATTCCGCGGATTTAAGGCTGAAAGTCTGGAATCACATTCGCGAAAATGCTATGACGAAAGGGATTTTCGTTGATTTTATTAATGGATATTCTGATCATTGCCATTGTTTAATATCCTTGGGTGTTGACCAAACCATTCAAAAAATTATGCAATTGATTAAAGGAGAATCATCATTCTGGATTAATAAAAATAGTCTGACCAAAGAGAAATTTGAATGGCAGGATGAATATTTTGCTGTATCTGTTTCTGAATCAATGATAAATAAAGTAAGAGAATACATCCGGTTTCAGGAAAAGCATCACAAAAAGAAAACATTTCAGGATGAGTATGACGAATTTATTTCAAAACATGGATTTGAAAGACACAAAGATTTTGGCTAAAGCCAATTTGGGATTTGCAATTCTTTTTCCTTCCAGATAAATCTGGAGGCAATTCAAACCCGCATGCATCTCAAATTACAATTTAAACCTGATTGAATAGGAATGTGGCTTTAGCCCATTCGATAAAAATGAAAATACATTAATAGGCTTTAGCCAAAACATTGTGGAACAAATTGAATAGGAATGAGGCTTTAGCCCATTCGATAAAAACGAAAATACATTAATTGGCTTTAGCCAAAGCATTATGAATCTAATTGATTTTTTTAAGACAGTTCATCCATCTGTATTAGCTGCCAAAATGATTTTTAAGCATTTACAGCATTACTATCCTGTTGCTAAAATTTCTGATATTGCGGATACATCAAGCGGTGGAACACCAAACCGTGGGATGATCGAATATTACAATGGTGATATTCCATGGGTAAAATCTGGTGAACTAAAAGATGACTTAATTACAAGTTGCGACGAATACATTACCGAAGCAGGTTTAAAAAACTCCTCCGCAAAATTGTTTCCAAAAGGAACTTTATTGGTAGCAATGTATGGAGCAAACATTGGAAAAACGGGGGTTTTAGATTTTGATGCTACCACAAATCAAGCTGTATGCGCAATTTTCCCTAAAGTTGAAATTTCGAAAGAATTTTTGTTTTGGTATTTCAAACAGCAGCGAATAGATTTTATCGCAATTGGAAAAGGTGGCGCTCAACCAAACATTAGCCAAACAGTCATCAACAATGCCTCCATTGTTGTGCCTGATAGAAAAACCCAAAAAATGATAGTTGATTTTTTAGACAGAATTGAGCATGGAAATGGGGTTGACCAAAAGTTCTTCATTCCTGAAGTTTTGATTGATGTCGAACGCATCTATAATTATAAAAATAGCTACGTCGATTTAACTAAAAGTTTTGAAAACCAGCTCACCCTCCTCGAAAACCTGAACCAGGCCATTTTGCAGGAAGCAGTGCAAGGCAAGTTGGTGCCTCAAAACCAGAATGATGAACCTGCGAGCGAACTGCTCAAACGCATCAAAACCGAGAAAGCCACCCTACGACAAGCTCAGGGCAAGGTTAAAACAGAAAAACCATTGCCACCCATCAAATCCAGCGAAATTCCTTTTGATATCCCTGAAAGCTGGGTGTGGTGCAGGTTGGGGGAGATTTGTTCTAAAATTGGATCCGGCAGTACGCCAAAAGGAAGCAATTATTCAAAAACTGGTTTTCCT
>CAIYZW010000503.1 GCA_903930725.1 uncultured Bacteroidota bacterium | reverse complement strand
TAATACCAGTAGCTGATGAAACCAGAGAAGTAACATCGTTGTTTGATGAATAGATCCCGGCAACATAGTTGCTTACACCTTTTTGCATGGTAATTACTGCATTTTTAATGGTCACATTTTTGCAACCATCGGTAGTACTTGCTCTACGCAGATAATATCCATATTCAATCCCCGCGTTTACATCACTGGCAGCAACATCAATCTTATCAAAAGTGATATAGTCACCACCATCAATAATGATTACCGCATCACCTTGTGCTCCAAGGGTGGTAGGTAAAAATGCACCCAAATCGGCGCGGGTTACTTTAGGATTTGTACCTGGGGTTGACGGATCCAATCTGAAAACGATTGGTTTGTCGGTAGCACCGGTTGCCGTGATAGCAATTGGTGCAGTAATCAATTCGGTAAATCCGGCTGCAATGTTAAATGTAACACCACCGGTTCCAACGCCTAATGTGTTAAGATCTGAAACAGCCAGCGTAATTGTTGCGTAATCACCAGGGATCGTCTTTGTCCCCGACAATTGCGCAAACGCATTCCAGCTGGAGGCCAGCATCATTAACATGATTAACAAAATTGTAACTTTTCTCATAATACGTTAGGTTTAAATTAATAATTAAAATTGAATATATGGCTTGCCGATAATCAGTGAAGCCAGACCCCACCGAAATTATCGTTTCCTAAAAAACAAAATGTACTTTTAATAATGATTGCAATGCAATAATATTAAAAATTATCGAAAAAGAATAAAATCGGGTTAAAAAAGTGCAAACTCCCATCCTTACCGGAATATCCGGTTTTGCCAGGTGCTGAATGTTGCCCTGATAGTTTACTGCTTCAAGGAATTTTTCCTGGATGAGTGAGGCAGGATGTGGATAGGCAATATGAGGTTAAAAAAAAAGCCCCGCCAACAGGCGGGGCCTTTAAATTATCCCTCAAAAGGTTTATTTAACCACAACTTTCTCGATACGGAGAACGCTGTTGCTTGTAAACTTAATGAAGTATACGCCCTTAGGCTGAGCAGTAAGGTCAATAATCTGAGTATTCAGAAGTTTTCCTTCAACAACCTGCTGTCCCTGAGCATTTGTAATCACATAATCAATATTATTATCCATTCCGTTAATGGCGATATTGAAAATACCATTTGATGGATTTGGATAAATGGAGAGTCCGTTCAATGGCTGAACATTGATGCCGGTGATGCTCATGGTAAAGTCGTTAATAACCGATAAACCATTTGTAGCAAACAGGCCATCATAATTTGGCAATTGAGCATTGTAGGTAACATCAAGTGTGAATTCTTCGCTGGTTGATGAACGGAAGACGCGGAAGTTGAGTGCTTCACCTTCGGCAAAACCATCAACAGCACCTGTCGAGATATCATCAGCAAAGAGCGACATACCCATTGTGTTGGCATTAACGATGGTCATACCGGCACAGAGTCCGCCATTTGTAAAGGCTCCGATAACGTCACCATTAACAAGATTTGAAACTGCATTTTCGCTGAAAATAACAGCATGGCTAACCCCGGTATAGTTTACATCGTTCCAGTTGGTGATGTTTTCGCTGCGAACTGGTTTGTTGTAAGTAAAGCTGTTGTCGGCAGCGCAAACCGGGAAGGTGAAATCACCACCGGTTGTTGCTTTAACATAGTATGCTTTACCAGGAACAAGACTAACCAATGAGTTGATATTATACTGTGGGTAGTAAATACCATTTCCGGCAACCTCAATGGCAATAACGAATCCTGGAATTGTCCCGAGTAAGGTAGCATCAACATTACAAGTCGAAAGTACAGGTAAAATGTTCCATCCGGCATTTACAGCAACTGTAGTTGGTGCATACAAACCAGTAACAGTCAGAGTTGCATCAGCAGTCATTTTGGTAAGATAGCCGTGAGTATTCGAGAAATCACCCATGGTATTGATACCAAAAGCAGGCCAGTAAAGCTGTGAGAAGTACTGTGTGATAATGATGTCGTTGGCAACAGGTGCTACAACATCAGCAAAGGTTGCTTTAGCAGCAGGTGCAATAAATGATGACCAGCCACTCCAGCCCTGAGGCAGAAGGATGTCTTGTGAAGGAAGTACAACTTCAGCGCAAAGTTCATTAGAATATCCTGTAACCAAACCAGGTTCAATAACCTGATTAACTGTGTAACAGTAGGTTCCACCAGCTAAGTCAGCATCACGATATGTAGTTCCATAAGCATTAGCAACATCAACACCATCGCGGAATACATTAAAGTGTGGCATGAAGACATCCTCACAAGTGAGTGAAGCTACATAATTATTGTATGCACCACATGGATTACCAGCAAATGTTTGGTTACCAACCCACAACCAGTATTTTCCCGGAGGAACGGTTGCAGATGCAACGGCAGTAGTACAAGACAATGCCTGACCTTGAGCAATAATGTACGAATCATCGCATCCAACATTACCTTCAATAATAAAGGCATAAACAGGGAATTCGGCAGTAACCGACCAGGTAACGATTTTTGGTGAATCAATAATCAATTCATACCAGTCGGTATCTCTTGAAGTGGCATCAGCCCAGGCTGTTCCACAATAAACATCACCAGGGGCAATTGGAGTATAGGCAACCGGAGTTGAATTACATCCGCCGTTGAGGTCTGCTCCGCAAGCTTCACCTTCAGGAAGCGCTCCTGCCGGACATTGAACTGTGCAAGGAATGGCACCGGTAATAGTAAGAGTATAATTTCCGGAAGCAGAGCCATATCCATAAACTTTTGCATACCAGGTAGTACCAGTGGCCATAAAACCAGTTGTTACAGAGGATTGCAAACCGCAGAAGTCATCATTATAGTAAGCATAAGTAGCATTATTGCACGCACTCCAAACTTCAATTTTTGAATCGAAGGCTGATCCGCATAATGATACAGTAACCGAACTATAATTCTGATCGGCAGTAAAACTATACCAATTTGATCCCAACGAAGCAATTGCACCGTTTACAGGAGCATCACCAACGTTCCCATAGTCAAATGCAGTTGCACACGATTCGCCTGGTCCCGGAGGAGCAATAGTGGTTTCTTCAATGGTAAGTGTAAACTCAGGAATACAATCTGGTGCTGGCCAGGTATCAATCATGATGTAGTAAGTACCCGCAGCCAGTTCATGAGTAATGGTAACACCACCTACGTCGAAATTAGTTGCTGTGGCAATACAAGTTGAAGTTGGAGGACAAGTATTTGAGATCAACATTCCTGTATAGTCGGTTGTTGTCGAAACGGCAAACTCCAGTGTTTTAGTTTCGGTAAGAACAAGTTGATAAATGATGTCTTCACCACCATCATAATAGCCGAGGCAGGTAGTTCCAGAGTAATCGTTGAGACGACC
>CAIYZW010000502.1 GCA_903930725.1 uncultured Bacteroidota bacterium | reverse complement strand
GCCATTCAGATACATTTTCATGGAGCCGGTAACCGCGTTTTTTGTAAAAGCCCAGTGATTCCACCGGTTTTTAAAATTTTCAGACAAAGCCTGTGCGTCAATACGGTCGTAGCTGCCGTCAGCCCAGCCGGCATCCCAATAAACGCGGGAGTCGCTCCATGGCAGATGAACATTAATCACCCGGTTGCCAGCACTGTTGAGCCCTTCAAAAAGGTGGTCGTTTTGTGGCTGGGTTGGTGAGCCGAATATCCAGCCCGAAACGGTAAGTTCGTTATTGATTGAACTGAAAGGGGCTACAGGCAATTCGACATGGTCCCAGTTTTCGAAATTTAAAACATTGTCATCATCGCCGGCAAAAGCTGTTGCCGAAAACCCCAAATCATCAGCAGCAAGCTGGAGCGGGTTGCCGCTGTGGTTTTCATAGCTCAGATCGACAGCCAGATTTGAGATTCCATCCCAATGAAACGGGAACGAAAAAGGAATATAAAACCAGCCCGGTTGATTGATGGTCAAGGAGCTACGGCTAAAAACAGTTGTAAAATCTTTAATTGGTATTGCCGAATTAGTCAACTCACTGATGGGAGTATTTGCCAGTCGTAAATTAAATTTTGAAAAGGCCTCATTCCCGCTGTTGATGTAAATTTTCATCCCGGTCATGTTTCCTGCTGTGATAAGCAATGCCTGTAATTCGCTGGCCTTAAACAGGAAAATTGTTTTTCCGTCATTGGCATTTCCGCCTTGAGGAAACTGCTGGTTTCCTGCTCCCTGGCCAAGTGTGTAGGTTTTGAGTGGCGCTGTTTGGTTTGAATAATCCCAAGAAGGTTTGTATTTCCACGACTGTGAATTCATAAAATCAAGGGTATCCGGCGAATTGCCGAAGACATCATAATTTGGATGGAAATACAAAGTCGAATCATAAACGCCTGTGTGCTGATACAAAAAGGTGTAGGTGAGATAATCCCACTCACCGCAGGCTGGCGACTGGCTTGCGTCGCATTTGAGGGTGTAGTACATTAATATTTTCTGAAAACTGCTGCCTGCCGGCGGAAATTCGTACCATCCTTCACGTGGTGCGCCCCATCCCGGGTTTACCGGTGTATTGAAATCAATGGTTTGTACAACAAGGGTATCTCCGGGAGATGCTGATAATGGCAAAGTTGTAAACCAAAATGCCACTGATAAAACGGTAAGTAGAATTCTTTTCATAATGATAAACTTAATGTAATTCAAAAGTTAATTCGAGCAACAAATCCACCTGACATAAATAAGGTGTGCCCAATTTGTAAAAGTAAGGCAAATGATATTAACAGGAGCTATTTCACGAAGACTTTTGTTAGATAGGTTTTTAGAATTATTTTCTGGTTTTACGCATACCTCGGCTGCTCCACATCAACCATCGTAAATTGAATCCTTTTTCTGTCAAGGTCAACCTCTTCCACTTTAACTTTAACACGCTGGTTTAATTTGAGAAATTCTGACGGGTCGCTCACGTATTCTTTTCTGATTTTACTTTTGTGAACCAGCCCATCCTGGTGAACTCCGACATCCACAACAGCGCCAAAAGCCGTGATATTGGTAACAATGCCTGGAAGCTCCATTCCTGTGTGCAAATC
>CAIYZW010000501.1 GCA_903930725.1 uncultured Bacteroidota bacterium | reverse complement strand
TTAGTGAAACATTGCCTTTTATCAAGTCTTTTGTGTCAACATTTAAAATTGTTGAAGCCGGATTTGGGAACACCGAAATTTCAGTCCCGGATGGTTCTGCTTCATCAATCCCAACGGTATTATCAACATAATAAGCTTCCCAGCCTGCTTTGGTTACAGAATTGTTGGTTGAGAAGGTGACGAACATTTTTCCACTTGGAGAGGTCACAGCTTCCGGAAGATTATCTGTACTGAAAGTTCCCGAATATTCAGCCAGCAAAACCTGAGATTCAAGGTCAAAAATCTTTACAACATCCATACTTTCTTCGGTATCGAATGACGTGAAATATAGCGTTGTAGAAGTTGCATTTTCGGGTTGAATGCGCCACATACAAACTGTGCTGTTATAATAATCGAATTGCATACTGCCATCACTTAAACTTGCCATAGGTTCGGTAATATCGTCCAAACCAGCACACCAGATTGGTTTTGTAGTTGAATATGAAGCCAGGAAACCATTGGCATTTTCGATGTCGTTACTTTTAAAAACCACAAGCATTTTGTTTCCCGAAGAAGTTACCTGGGCAGGAATTGTGTTACCTGTGAATACTCCTAAAACATTTGCTGTTGCTGATTCGCCATCATAAATAGTGACATCGTCATTTTGTGCAAGTTGAAACCTTGAGAATTTCAAAATTATAGATGAAATCGAATCTTCCTGACCTTGCGGGTCAATTAACCAGATTATTTCATTATTTGAAAGATAATTTTCTTTTGGACCGCTGCCATCTTCAAACGAACCTGATTTTGCTGTAAGCGTCTGTGGCCCAGTAAAATAATATGGATAGCCGCTTCCGGGAATAAAGTTAACAACAGCACCCTGCCCATCGCTGAACCCGCCGACACTAAACAAAGTATAATATCCATTTGATTGTCCGCTCCACCCAAAATTAAAATGGAAAAGATCGCTGTCATCGTATCCATCGCAAACAAAAGCATGGCCACCGCTGTTGCTGTATCCCGAATAATACATCGGCTGGCTAAGATTAATTTGCTCTTTTAAAATGTTTATCCATTCGGCAAGCGAATAACTATCTTTTTCCAGGAATTGGGCCTCATTTGAGTAGCCAAAATAGTTCTTAATGGCCGGTGGAACATCCCAACTGTATGCGCCTGAGCCACTTGCACTGTACATCATATCAACTCCTACCCCACAATGAAACTGGATTAAAGCAACGTCATCATAAACCGGATCCATTGCATCTTTCATCTGATTCCAGAGATATTGCGTTTGTCCAAAGTTTGCCGAAATATTGCCGTAAGGCGGATAATTATAACTGTGACTGCCTTGTCCCTGTAAAGGATAGCGCCAGTAATGCATCACCATTGACATTGCTGTTGCTACGCAGCCAGCGTAAACATGGCCGCCAGGACCAGATCCGTCTTCGGGACACAACTTGTTGTAAGGAAAATTCTGATTCCAGAGACTTGTCAATAAAGGTGTTACAGCCCTGCTCCCATCTAATGCTTCTGGAAGTGGAGGGTTTTCGGATGTATAGTTTTTCCAAAGGTCGGCAGTTTCCTTATCGGCTGAAATATTTTGCTGGCGGATGAATTGAATCTGAGAAGTATAATTTTGCATGAAACTATCGAAATTGGGATCAATACCGATGTTTGAACAAGCGCCATCGGGCGAATATCCCAAAACCGGAGGCATCACATCTTCGGCCGAAATAATGATAAATCCATCATTCTCAAAATTAAAAATATAAAATACAGGCTGTTCATTTGCTTTTTCTATCCAGACATCCGAAATCGAGATTACCCTGAGATTTCCAGGATTCGAAATTGAATATCTCTCGCAAAAGGCATTTTTTGCCACAGTTCTGGCTGTTTGTAAATCAACAATGGCTGCATTTGCCAGAAACGATACGAGTAAAAAAGTGAGTGTAGTGAGTAAGATTTTGTTCTTCATAAGTTTGAAAATTGAAAAGACAATAATTTTGATAGGCTGCAAAATTAGGATTATTTCAGATGCAAACCTTTAAAATTGTTTAAATAAAAAGAGTTGATAATGATAGGATTAGCGTTGAATAATTAGCTTTTTAACGACATTAAAATTTTGGTTTTTGATGTGGATAAAGTACAATCCAGACTTCAGGTTTGAAACATCGAGGATTGTGGAGTTTTCCTGAGTTGAAAAACCTGGCCTTGCATTAACAATTTTGCCCAGGCAATTCAAAACATTGAATTCCAAATTCTTAACCGAAATATTTGGGAAATCAATAATTACCTCATCGGTTGCAGGATTTGGATAAACCGAAAAATCAGCAGAATAGCCATCTTCTGCAATTCCAACCGGAGAAGCCAGATACCAGGCATCCCAGCCATCGGCTCTTACTGTGCTGTTTGTGGTGAAGGTAATAAACATCTTACCACTAGGCGAAGTAACAGGTGGCGGTGGATTGCCCGATTCGTAGGTTCCCGAAATAGTTGCAAGCAAGGTACTATTGGCAAGGTTGTAAATCTTCAAAATATCGCCATTAAGTTCGGTATCAAACTTTGTGAAATAAAGTGTTGTGCTGCCTGCTCCCGGAGGCACGATTTGCCACATACAAATTGTGTTGTTCTGATAGAGAAAATCATAGCTTCCATCTGAAAGTACATCTGTAGGCGCATTTAAAGCAGTCATTCCGCTGCACCATTCAGGGCGGTTTGAATCATAACTTGCAAAAAAACCACCTGCATCACTGTTGCTGCCCGATTGATAAACAACGTACATTTTGTTCCCGGTGGAAGTTATTCCGGCAGGAATTTCGTTCCCTGAAAGCGTCGCAAGCAGCGGGGCAGCTTCATTTCCGCCATCATAAACCTTTATAAAATCAAAATCTAAAGTCAAATCGAATCTTTGAAAGGTTAAAGTTATCGAAGATACCGAATCAATCTCGCTTTGCGGATCTATCAGGTAACTGCAATTGCTGTTTTGCTGAGAGTTTTTTGTTGGACCACTTCCATCTTCAAAAGTCCCGTTAAAGGTGGTAAAATGCTTAAATCCAGAACAATAATTTGGGTATTGATATTGGTTTGTGTCAGGAAAAGCATTAATAACAAGTTCCTGCGCAAGATTAAAATTTGAACCACCAGGATTGAGCTGGTCGAGGTAAAAATAGCCGTCGTACGAGCCACTCCAGCCCCAGTTAAAATGGAAAAAATCGGTTCCCTGGCAGCCATCCACTATAAAAGCATGGCCATTAATATTTGGCACCGACCATCCGGCATAATACATCGGTATTTTACGGTTGAGATGCGCCATAATTACGCTGTCCCAGTCAAGTGAAGTGCTATCGCGATACAAATATTGGGTTTCTGGCGAATATTTAAAAAATGTTTTGAGCGAATAAGCGGCTTTGTGGTTGTACATCCCGGAGCTGCCCGGGCCGTAAACCATGTCAACCGACACACCAAAATGGAAAATCAATTCGGCGGCAGCCGGCGTACTTTCGTTAAGCACATTGGTCATTTCGTCCCATTTATAAGTTGTATTTCCAAAGTTCGCCGAAATTGTGTCGTAAGTTGGATGATAGTATGAATAGGAGCCTGTTCCTGATTCAGGAAACCTGAAATAGTAGGCTAGTTGCCCCAGTGCTGTTGCCACACAGCCTGTAACACAATGACCACCGGAGCCAGCCGGATCAGCCGGACACATCTCATTGTAATATTTACCCTGATCCCATTTTGAAGTGAGCATCGGCTGGATGTCGCGGAGTTTCATAATTTGGCTGTTATGATAATCGGGATTTGCATATTTTTCCCAGCGGGTGGTAATTTCATCGGTTGGTAATAATTCCTTTTCGATGGCTTCCGAAATCTGAGCTTCATATTGGTTCATCCAGGCTTTAAAATTCACCTCCTTTTCGGGCAAAAAATAAGATTTCTCCAGCGAATATGCCAGCACCGGCTGAATATTTTCCCATGCCGAAACAATTACAAAACCGCGATGCACATTTATTGCAAAATAGCGTGGCTCATTGTTTTGGGTTATTGTTTTAAAATCTTTAATATCAAGCGATTCAAAGTTTATCCGGCAAGTTTGGGAGATGCGCTCGTAGTAGAAATTCCGGGCAATTATCCTGGCTTTTTCCGGACTTACCGGTCTGGCAGGATTTGCAGATAAACCCATGGTATTGAACGTTATAACGGAAATAACAAGCATACAAATGGTAAATTTTTTTTTCATAGTTTTTTAATTTAGTGCTTACAAAAATAACCGCTTTTGAACATAAAAGCAATTTGCAGGTTTTTTTAGGGTGTTTATCTGATTTTTCTATTGAAATTTGCCGATTGATAAAAGTAAACTTATCATTAAAAAACAATAATATGGATTTTATTGAACTTGTAAAAAAGCGTTTTAGCGTTCGAAAATACAAACAACAAGCTGTCGAAAAGGAAAAACTCGAAAAGTGCCTCGAAGCAGCCCGCCTGGCTCCTTCGGCGAGTAATTCGCAGCCCTGGAAATTTATTGTGGTAAACGATGCCGGATTGGTCGGGAAAGTGGCAAACGAAACTTACGGTCCCTTGGCTTCCTTCAACACATTTGTTAAGCAAGCTCCTGTAATTGTGGTTATTGTTTTGGAAAAACCAAAACTTATTACACAAATTGGTGGCAGGCTCAAAAACAAAGAATGGTCGCTGATTGACATTGGCATCGCAGCTGAGCATTTCTGCCTTCAGGCTGCTGAAGAAGGGCTTGGCACTTGCATGCTCGGCTGGTACAACGAAAAACCAATTAAAAAACTTTTAAATATTCCCGAAACGAAATCCATCGGATTGCTTATCACGCTTGGCTATCCTGATTACGAAAACACACCTGATAAAAAGCGCAAGAGCCTCGATGAAATGCTTAGTTTCAATACGTTTTAAAAATCCTGATGCCTTACGGTTTTTTAGTAAAAGCAAAACCCGCCACGTATTGAAGTACCGGCGGGGTTTGAAAAAAATCTTGAATAAAAAAAATCCGTATGAAAAAGACCGATATTCAGTTATTCGGCTATTAATGCAGTAACCTCAATGTTTGGCGGGTTGTTAAGATGTTCTTTTACAGCGCATAAGTTTGCGGCATTCACCACAGCAGCTTTGTATTTTTCGGGGAAATCTTTAGGGAGGTTAATTTTTAACTCAATGCTGTCAATGAGGCGGGTCTTGTAGTTATAATTCATTTTTTGAATAATCGTGATTTCATCTGTGGGGATATCGCGCTGGGCACAAAACGATTTTACATAAATGCCTGCGCAGGTTCCGATGCTGGCCAAAAACAAAGTAAAAGGTGCAGGAGCACTTCCATCGCCACCGGCTTGAACAGGTTGGTCGGTTGAAATGATTTGCCCGTTGAATTCGGCATTAACCTTTTTCTTGCCTTCAAAATAGATTTTCATTTCCATAATCAATCGGGTTATAAATTTTGAGATTACAAAAGTAGAGGGACTTTTAAAGCAGTGAACCGCTGTAAGAAAATGTAAGCAAATACGCGATTACAAAGGTTTTCCAGAGTTTTTTACCTTTCTGAAACCGACAATTATCCAGTTTTATTTATCGTCGAAAAGTAGCCGAAAATCTTTTGCTTTACCTTTTTCCCACCAGGCTTCTGGTAAAACTTTCCAGTTAAGTGTCGCTGTTGGAGTTACGGCACCTTTTTCCTCAATCCATTTCATCATATAAAACCTAAGGTCTTTGTCGGTCGAATTGATGATTCGGTCTTTTAAGAGTTCGGATCGGATTTTGGCACCAGCTGTCAAATGATTTCCACCGCCATTCCCGCGATACGAATTTATGGCCACTTTGTATGTTTTGTTCAGATCAAAAGGCGAACCGTCAGACATCGAAATTATTTCTACCTTTTCGCCATCAGGATTTTGAATATTAATTGTGTAAATGATACCTTCTCCTGAATCGAAGTCGTAGTAAGCGTTTTGGAGCAAGAAGCTGTCGCCGTGCGGTGACTTTTTCAGATTTCCGAGGCTGTCGGTTTTAAACTTTAAGAGGTGATCGTTTTCATTTTTCATCTGGTTAAACCAGAGGCTGCACGAATATTCGAGGTAATCTTTAATTTCCTGACCTCCCAACTCCATTATGTAAAGGAGGTTTTCGAATTTGTACAATTTGAACAGGTCTTTTACGAAAATTTTGCCCTCATTAATCCTGCTGTCCATCGAAAGTGGCGCGGCAAACGAAATATCAGCGCCGGTAATTTCGATCTGAATTTTGTGGATTAAGTCAATAAATTCCGAATCACCAAAAAGGGCATCCCTACTTGAAATTGCCGATGTAAAATTGCCGACTGGCCTTGAAACATAGTTTTTAACTTCATCAAAAGCAGGTTGAAATTGCCTGATAAATTCCTGATCAGGCTTAAAATTTTTCATCTCGACAATTCCACCGGAAACCATTTTTTCGTAATGTCCGGTGGATTTATGAAGTTTCAGATCAATTTTTGCCACAGCCACATCAAAGGCACGGCTTGTAGTACCGAGGATTTGGACCTCTTTTCCGGCCCAATTTTTAATTGTTTGGTTCCAGCCATGGTGATCGTGCCCAACAAAAATAACATCAAAACCGGGAACCTGCTCGGCCACAAGCCTGGAAGCATTTTCGTTAAAAGCTGTTTCCACCTCCTGGCCATTGTAATTTGCATCCACCCCGGCATGGAAAAGGCCAATCAACAAATCAGGTTGTTCTTCGTCCCTTATAATATTCACCCATTTTTTTGCCGATTCAATCATATCGTCAAATTCCATCCCGGCGTAAATTTTTTCCGGAAACCATTTTGGAATGGCTGGTGTAATCAATCCCAGCACAGCAATTTTAACCCCATTTTTATTGATCATAAAACAGGGCTTAAAATAGGGTTTCCCCGATTTTCCATCAACGGCATTGGCGGCAAGCCACGGAAATTTAAATTCGATATTTAACTTGTCGTAAACCGGATGACCAGCCTCAATATCGTGATTTCCAATGGTTGCGGCGTCGTAGCCCATAAAATTCATAACCTCGGAACAAATATGCGGTTTTTCGGTTTTCTCAAAATTTGAAAAATAAACGAGAGGGTCACCCTGCAAAATATCGCCATTATCGAGGAGAATCACCATTTGTCCGGGTTTGGCGCGTTCTTCTTTTACAAAAGTCATAACCTGAGCCAGGGAATTTTCGGTGGGTTTATCCTCTTTTAGATCGTAAGGAAAAAATGCACCATGCACGTCGCTGGTTTCGATGATTTTTATGGTTAAAGATTCCGGGCGCTGAACCTGCTGACATGAAACCAGGATAAAAATTACTGGTAAAAGAGCAAGGATGTTTTTTAATTTTGATATCATAAAGTTTTGATTTTTATGGATTTTGGGATTAATCCTTCAGATGAAGAAAAAACTATTTTCGTTTTCCTGAAACATAATAATTCCAGCCTCCACCAAGTCCTCCCAGACCGAGCACTGCGAACTCAAGTTCGTTGGCATCACTAAACCCGCCTCTATGAAAATAATGATGTGCTTGTATCAGCATAAACAGTCCGTCGTTAGTGATTTCCGGGGTTATTGTTTTATCAGCCGCAAAGGTGATCGTAATTCGTTTATCAGGGTCTAAAGTCTTGTAGTGAAATTCGTTTCCATCTAAATCGAGTGTGTCATCTTCGATGGAAAATTTTCTGATTGTGCCTGTAAATGTTGAAGTATCGGATATAGTATCCT
>CAIYZW010000500.1 GCA_903930725.1 uncultured Bacteroidota bacterium | reverse complement strand
TCATCCTTTCTCCCCCCTCATTCTAGACCTGACCTGGCGAAGCTGTCAGAATTATATATAAAAAAAATGAGGAGTTTGTAACAAGTTTTCACAACCAGCGAAAACTATTCACAAACATTTTAAAAATGTGTTCATAAATCAGGCACTTGTCCTTAATTCAAAGAAATTAGCTCATATTGCAACTGTTCGGAAATTCCGAACAATGTAAAATGTTTTAACAAAGACAGAAACTGACTTGTCAACATGAAAGAAAGTACAGAAGACAACCATGGTGAAATAATTTTGTATCAGACACCAGATAATCAAATTGCTTTAGAGGTGAGATATGAAGAAGAAACAATTTGGCTGACTCAAAAACAAATTGCAGAGTTGTTTGGCACTAAAAGGCCTGCTATAACAAAACACCTGGCAAATATCTATAAATCAGGAGAATTAATCGAAAGTAGCACATGTTCCATTTTGGAACACATGGGTAAAAGTGGAATTCAAAAATATCAAACACAATACTATAATCTTGATGCCATTTTATCGGTAGGATATAGAGTTAATTCAATAAATGCAACTCAATTCCGTATTTGGGCCAATAATGTTTTAAAAAATTATCTACTTAAAGGATATGCTATTCAGGCACAATTTGAGCATATTGAAAAGAAATTTCAAAAACATGAGCAAAAACTTCACGAACACGACCAAAAATTTGATCTCATCATCAATACCGGACTTAAACCTGCACAAGGCATCTTCTTCGATGGCCAGATATTCGATGCGTGGCAGTTCGTTTCGCAATTGATTAAAGAAGCTGGTTATACAATCATTTTAATTGACAACTATATTGATGAAAGTGTTCTGATGCTGCTTTCCAAAAGAAACCCAGGCGTCAAAGCAATAATCTTCACCGGCAACATCACCAAACAACTTGAGACCGATCTCAAAAAACACAATCAGCAATACACACCCATCGAACTCAAACACTTTACCAAAGCGCACGACCGCTTTTTGTTCATTGATCAAAAAGATGTTTACCATATTGGTGCTTCTTTAAAAGACCTTGGTAAGAAATGGTTCGCCTTCTCAAAAATTGATATCGTTCCTGGTTTGATCCTCAATCAATTACCAAAGCGCTAAACAGAACGAGAAATACCGAACACCAAACACCATAATCAAACCCGGCACTTCTCACTTTTTACTTTTTACTTGGCTCTTCTGACTTGTCTCTTTTAACATTTGTCTTTTGTCTTTTTCCTTTTGTTTTTCTACTTGGCTCTTTTTACTTTTTACTTGGCTCTTTTTCCCTGGCTCTTCTTCCTTCTTCCTTGGCTCTTAACCAATCACCATTAACAAACTATTCACAGCAAAGCTAATCCCGGATGCTTCTCTCAAGTAAACATAGCCTTGAAAAAGTCCTCGAATTAGGTGAAGGACAATTTATCGAATTTAAAGAATCATTAGATAAAAGTCTTCAAAAGGAAATGGCCGCTTTCGCCAATGCCTCTGGCGGTGTTATTTATTTGGGTATTACTGACACTGGTATCCCAAAAGGGCTTGAAATTTCAAACAGGTTAAAATCACAGATTCAGGATATTGCTTACAACTGCGACCCTTCAATTATTATCAATTTGGTCGAGGTAGCGAATATTTTGGTTGTCAATGTTCCCGAAGGTAAAAACAAACCCCATTCCTGCTCAACCGGATTCTACATGCGCATGGGCGCCAATTCCCAGAAGATGACAAGAAATGAAATCCTTTCACTTGCCATTAAATCAGGAAGAGTAAGGTTCGATGAGCAAATTTGCAGCAACTTCGATTGGAAAGACTTTGACGATGAAAAATTTGAATACTACCTGAAACTGGCCGGAATTTCATACAACCTGCCAAAAGAAGAAATTTTACGGAATCTTCGTGTGTTGACTAACGAAGGCTTTACAAACGCCGGGGCGTTATACTTCGCCAAAGTGCCTTATAAATATGTGATCAGCTCAAAAATTAGGTGTATCCATTTTAACGATGATGATCGTGTGGATATTCTCGATAAAAAAGAGGTGGATAGAGGTATCATTGGAAATATAGAGTTGCTGAATCCTACCTTAAAGAACGTGTCCCCGTGCGATTTGAAATTAAAGAACTCAGGCGTAAAGAGTTTCCGGAATATCCTTTGGAAGCATATCGCGAAGCCATCGTAAATAGTATCATCCATTTCGATTACTTTCTGGGCGACACCATTGCCATTGAAAAACTGAAAAGCAGTATTGTTATCAATAACAAGGGAGAACTTCTTTTTCCAGAATCAGATTTTGGAAAACGAAGCGAGGCCCGAAATCGACTACTCGTTGATTTACTGGCAAGAACCGATTTTATGGAGAAAGCAGGAACTGGTGTTAAACGAGTCAGTGACGCCTGCACCGAAAATGGAAACAAAGTAGAGTTTCGATTTACTGACGCTTTCTGGATTACCTTATACTCCAACAAAAATGTCACTGTCAAGGTCACCGATAAAGTCACCAATAAGGTCACCGATAAGGTCACCGATAATCAAAGTTTGATATTACAATATATTATTGAAAGGGAAGATATTTCAACCAGGGATTTAGCTGAAATGGTTGGGATATCGCAGAGGAAAGTCAAAGAGAATATTGCCAAACTAAAGGTACTCGGTATCCTCAAACGCATCGGCCCCCCAAAAGGCGGCCACTGGCAAGTACTGGAAAACTAAACCGACTACACAAAAAACCATCAGGAACCAACTGACGTAATCCGGAAAACCAAATGCTCATAACCAAAACTCAAAACTTCTTACTTTTCACTTTTCACTTTTCAGTTGCACTTCTAATGTTTAAAGTTACACTTTGAATCCTTACAGTAACCATTCTTAAGACCTCATTAGCTGTTCAAAAGCGTTAAAGCAATTTAAACGACTTTAGCAAGCCTGGGTTTTATTACATTACTTTTTGTTGTCACATCAATTGCTATTTTTCATTAGTGTTCCAAAAAATTGAACGCAAATAACGCAGATTTAAAAAGATGACCGCAGATTAACCCAATCTAAAATAAAATCCACGCGAATCCGACTAATCCATGTTCAAAAAAAGAACACGGATTACACAGATCGTAGGGATGAACACAGATGAAAGAAATTGAAAAAATAAATCTGCGCCAATCCGCCAAATCCGCGTCATCCGCGTTCCAAAAATTGCACGCAGATAACGCAGATTTAAAAGATGACCGCAGATTAACCCAATCCAAAATAAAATCCACGCGAATCCGCCTAATCCACGTTCAAAAAAAAGAACACGGATTACACTGATCGCACGGATGAACACGGATGAAAGAAATTGAAAAAATAAATCTGCGCCAATCCGCCAAATCCGCGTCATC
>CAIYZW010000499.1 GCA_903930725.1 uncultured Bacteroidota bacterium | reverse complement strand
TATGATTTTCACTTAAAAAATGGGTGCGAAATTACTTATTTCATCTTAACAAATTTCTGTTTCGTTTCTTATCTGCCGTCAAAATCAGCTATTTAAAATCATTTTAGATTATCATGCTTACTAAATTCCATTGATAAAAGCAGTTATAAAAATGCCTGGGAAACCCCTTAAAGATTAAAAGTTTGAATCTGAACCATGGTTTTAACATATTTTCGAGAATAAAAATATCCGAGCCGGATTTTTTGATATTTTTGCGAGCCTCAAAGTATGTACATTTAATTTAATAAAAAAATATTGAAATATGGCCGATTTAAAGACTTCTTACTTAGGTATTGAACTTAAAAACCCGCTCATCGTCGGGGCAAGTAATTTAGTTACCGATTTGGACGCTCTGCGTCAGATTGAAGATGCCGGAGCAGCAGCAATTGTTTATAAATCGCTCTTTGAAGAACAGATTCAGTTGGAGCGGATGCAACACGACGATGGCCTTGAAGAATACAACGAGCGACACGCCGAGATGCTTACTTTATTTCCCAGAATCCAACATGCAGGGCCCGAAGCACACTTGTTGAACCTCAAAAAAGCAATCGAAAAAGTAAATATTCCGGTTATTGCCAGCCTCAACTGCGTTTACGATGTTTCGTGGGCCGAATATGCGTCGAAACTGGAAGAAGCCGGCGCAGCAGCACTTGAGCTTAATTTTTACGCCAATCCTACCGATGCAGGCAAATCAGGTAAAGAAATTATCGAACAGCAGGTTGCCGTTTTAAAAAAGGTAAAACAAACTGTTAACATCCCGGTAAGCGCAAAATTAAGCCCGTTTTACACCAATTTGCTTGGCGTGGTTACCGAAATGGATAAAACCGGTGTGGACGGATTTGTGCTTTTTAACCGTGTTTTCCAACCCGACATTAACATCGAAAACGAAGAATTTGTATTTCCGTGGTTCCTGAGCAATCACGGCGACTTCCGCCTCCCGTTGCGTTTTGCAGGTTTGCTTCACGGAAATATTAATGCCAGCATCTGCGGAAACACAGGCATTTTAAGTGGCGACGACATGATTCAGATGTTGCTTGCCGGCGCCGATGCAGTTCAGGTGGTGACCACTCTTTATAAAAACGGAATCGGAAATATTAAAAACATGCTTGGCGACCTCGAAAAATGGATGGATTCAAAACACTATTCGAAAATTGATGATTTCAAGGGTAAACTTTCCAAAGAAAATACCAACGATCCTTTTGCTTACAAAAGATCACAATATGTTGATATTCTGATGAAATCTGACGATGTTTTTAAAAAATACCCTGTTAGATAAAAATGAATGTTTAATTTGAAACAAACCGCCGGGAACCAAATCAGGCGGTTTTTTCATTTCAGAAAACTGATAGAAAAACCAAAAAATATAGTGATGGAACTTCCAACAACCACAAAAGCCCTCGTTATCGAGACATACAACGCCAATTTGGTTCGTGCTTTAAGAGGCATGAAAATTATCGAAAAGCCATTTCCTGAGCCACAAACCGACGAAGTATTGGTAAAAATGGATGCCTCACCGGTAAATCCTTCTGACATTGCATTTTTGCGCGGAATGTACAACGTAAACAAAGCGCTGCCTGCCGTTCCCGGCTTTGAAGGGACAGGAATTATTATCAAATCCGGTGATGAAACTTCAGAAAATCTGATTGGCAGAAGAGTTAGTTTCTTTACACAGGATGAAGGCGATGGCGCCTGGTGTGAATATTTGTGCCTGAAAAAAGGGAATTACATTTTTTTGAGAGATGATTTGCCGGTTGAACAGGCCGCATGTTTGTTTATCAACCCTTTCACGGCTTATGCCATGTTTGATGAAACGCTCAAAAGTGGAACAAAAGCAATTATTCAAACGGCAGCAAACGGTCAGGTTGGGCGGTTTATCCGGTTTTTTGCAAAAGAAAATGGGATTAAAGTCATTAATCTGGTACGGAAAAATGAACATGTCGAAGCCATGAAAAGTGAAGGAGAGTCTTATGTTTTAAATTTGAATGATGAGGATTTTTATGAAAATCTTAAAATCCTGAATAACGATTTGAAGGCAACTATGGCAATTGATGCTGTTGGCGGCGAAATCACAGGAAAATTACTAAATATAATGCCGGCAGGTTCGCAGGTGATTCTTTACGGAGGATTATCCGGTGCCCCAGTTTCGATGATTGACCCGCTGGAAGTGATTTTCAAAAACAAAATTTTAAGAGGATTCAATTTGGGCGATTGGATGAAAACGGTTTCTGATGAAGAGGTTGAGAGGATTTCCAATTACCTCCAAACGCTTTTTATACAAAGGAAAATCGAAACCAGGATACAGGCATCCTTTCCGCTCGAAAACTTCTATGAAGGCCTGCGTACCTACATTTCGAATATGTCGGCAGGGAAGGTGCTTTTCAGGATGTGAGATTGGAGGGATTAACAAAGCTGTGTTATTAAAAGATAGACACAAATCCTGATTCATAGCGCCGTTAATGTTTATTATTCTTTTTTAATCAGTTTTGTTTTAAATTCTTTACTTTCAGGAAGTTCACCTTTTAATTCAACCGGCAATTCATGCGTTAACTGATATTTTGCAACGCCAATAGGTTTATTTACAATTCTCAAAGCATATTCAACCTCGATATTATCTTGTTCCGCACAAAGCAAAATTCCGATTGATGGATTTTCATGTTTTAGTTTTACGGTATCATCTAAAACTTCGAGGTAATAATTGAGTTTCGCGGCATATTCTGGCTCGAATTTTCCAACTTTTAACTCGATTGCAATCAAACATTGCAATTTACGGTGATAAAAAAGCAAATCAATAAAGTACTCATTGTTGCCTAATTTAATTTTATACTGATTACCCAGATAAGCAAAACCATATCCAAGCTCTATGAGTAAAT
>CAIYZW010000498.1 GCA_903930725.1 uncultured Bacteroidota bacterium | reverse complement strand
TGGAATACAACCATGGAAGCCAACGGAAACGGTATTTTTTCACCAACTCCCGAATATCCCGAAATTATTGATACGCTCCTGCTTCACAATTGTAAACTTACACTCGATACAGTTATTCAATACGTGCATGGCAGGGGTTACCCTTCGATGGATTCGCTTTATAACGATGCAGTTAAAATCGTTAAAGCCCTTCTTGAAGAGAAATCTTCATCAGTTTGTGCCAAGGTTACTGTGCAGTTTTCGCAACAGTTAACCATGACCCGTGAAGCTTTTGAAGGAACACTGACTATTTTTAACGGTCACGAAACCGATGCAATGCAAAACATCATGCTCGACCTCGAAATCCGTGATGAAGAAGGTAATTTGAGGAACGATCTTTTCCAGATCAACACCCAGGCATTAAACCTGATAACCGGAATTGATGGTTCAGGCACACTTGATGCTTTGACCGAAGGAAGTGCAGTAATTCAATTTATCCCCGAACGGGGAGCTGCACCTGATGTTCCAAAATACTATTCGTTTGGTGGTACGCTTTCTTATCTCGATCCTTTTACTGGCGAGATTTTCGAACAAACTTTGTTCCCTGTAACACTTCAGGTTAATCCAAGCCCGAACCTTTTCATTGATTACTTTATGCAGCGCGATATCCTCGGCGATGATGCACTCACCGAACCTGTCGAACCTATGGTTCCTGCCGAACTGGCCGTGATGATTGACAATCAGGGCGCCGGAACAGCTTATAGCGTAAACATCGAATCGGCGCAACCCGAAATTATCGAAAACGAAAAAGGATTGCTGATTGATTTCAATATTGTTGGATCAAATCTTGGAGGACAACCCACGCAGCTTGGTCTGTTGGATGTTGATTTCGGAGATATTCCTGGTGGCCAGATAGGCGTTGGCCAGTGGTGGTTCACAAGTACGCTGTTGGGTCATTTTATTTCTTACGAAGTTAAAGTTAATCACCTGAGCAGTTTTGGTAATCCCGATCTGAGCCTTGTCAGCGATGTCCAGATTCACGAATTGATTAAAAGTGTTTCGGTTTATGGCGCATTTAATGATAGCATCAACGATTTTCTTGTTAATGATATCCCTGATGCAGCCGATATCCCCGATGCTTTGTACTATTCGACAGGGCAGGATGTCCCTGTAGTTTTGGCTGATGATGCGCAAACAGATGGTGCCGTAAATGTTAACGATCTGGAAGTTCAATTATCAATTACGCCATCGGCAACGGGCTGGAATTACGCCAAAATCAACGATCCGGGAAATGGAAATTTCCGTATTGTAAGTTGTACGCGTGAAGATGGACAGGTAATACCACTCGACAATATCTGGCTTACTTACGTTACTATTCCTGATGGTGGCGAGCCAAATTACGAAAACAAGCTTCATTTTATTGATACCTTTGATGATCTTAGTCCAAAGGATTTTACAGTCGTTTTTGAAGCCATAGATCAGAATGTTCCGAAGGTTTTGGCAATCACCGGAGTTCCTGAAGGTGGAATTACCGACACACCTGTTACCGATCTTCAGGTGTTGTTCAGCAAGCCCATTGATCCGGCTACTTTTGATTATCAGGATATGACGCTCAAATGTCAGGGC
>CAIYZW010000497.1 GCA_903930725.1 uncultured Bacteroidota bacterium | reverse complement strand
GTTTTTTATCCATGAGTTTAAAATTCCTGTCGAATTCAGGCACATCAAAATTCCAAGCCGCGGATTTTGGAGTGTATTATTTACATGAAGAAAGGTATTCACCCTCGATTGAGGGTCGTACTCTTTTTTGCTGGTAACACCGTAAACCACGCCTGAAGTTCCTGCAGTTGCAGCGATTTCACCGGGTTCCATCACATTTAACGAAAAAGCATTATTTGGCTGATCTCCGGCCCTGTAACTAACAGGAGTGCTTGCCTTAATCCCGAGTTTTGAAGCCATTTCAGCCGACACACGGCCTTGTTCGGAAAAAGTTTTGACAACAGTTGGTAAAATATTTCTATCAAAACCATAGTAGGCAAGCAATTCGCTGGAAATATCGTTTTGTTTAAAATCCCAGAAAATACCTTCCGACAAACCCGATTCGGTGGTGGTGATATCACCCGTTAGGCGGTAAGCAACGTAGTCGCCGGGCAACATGATTTTATAAATCCGGGCAAAGTTCTCAGGCTCAAGAAGTTTTATCCAGCGAAGTTTGGAGGCAGTAAAATTTCCCGGAGAATTTAACAAATGGCTGAGGCAAAATTCCGCTCCAAGTTCCGCAAAAGCTTTTTCACCGATTGCAACAGCCCGGCTGTCGCACCAGATGATGGAGTTACGGATGAGTTTCCCATCTTTATCAATGGCAACAAGCCCATGCATCTGGTAGGTAATTCCGATGGCGCCAATTTCGTTAAAGCGGCTCCCGGCTTTTGCCTTAAGTATTTCGAGTGCCCGAAAAAGGTTGTTCATCCACACTTCAGGATCTTGTTCAGCCCAATCGCTTTGTTTGGAAATTATCTCCATTTCTACAGGTGGATAAGAGGCACTTGCCAGCGAGATTCCTTTTTCTCCATCAACGAGATTTACCTTGATGGAGGAACTTCCAATATCAATACCGAGTAAAATCATCTTAACTTTTGTTGAGATACAAAGAAATGAAATTTATCGCGGTTTTAGTAGGATAAATTTGCCAATTAATAGCAGAATGTTGCCATTTTCGCTTTTATCCCCACAACACTCATGGTAATTACGAATTGCTTTGGAATAATGGTTTATTGCTGCCGGAAAGAAATAAAAAACCTTGATATCCGGGAACATTCTATTTTTGTCATTGGAAAAGATCCTTCTATTATTGGGTTCTTTGGTTCAGATTATATTGATTTAACATCGGAAGTTTAGCACATTTTTAAACCAAAAAAATGAAAAAATACAATATTTTATTTGCAATGCTGCTGTCGCTGGTGTTGCTTTCCTGTTCAACAAGGCCAGTAAAAGTTGTTTGTGTTGGTGATAGTATTACCGAAGGAAGCGGGCTGGAAGTCGAAAGCAAAACAGCTTACCCGGTTGTCCTCGGTATGCTTTTGGGTGACGACTATTCGGTGTTAAACTTTGGCAGAAGCGCCACCACCATGAATCGCCAGGGAGATTTTCCGTACTGGATTGCCAAGGAATTTTCGAACGTTTTTGCCGCATCGCCTGATATTATCGTGATTAAGCTGGGCACCAACGACTCCAAACCTCAAAACTGGAACACTGAAGATTTTATGAGGTCATATCAGGCGATGATAGACACCTTTAAAACGATATGCTCCAAACCGAAAATATTTTTGTGCTATCCTGTGCCTGTTTATGAAACAAGGTGGGGCATCAATGATTCAACTGTAATCGCAGGCGTAATTCCGGTAATTGATAAAATTGCGGCTAAAAATAACCTTCCGGTAATTGATCTTTACCACGGTATGCAAAATCAAGCCGGAAATTTCCCGGATGGAATCCATCCCAACGAGAAAGGAGCTTTGAAGATAGCCGAGCTTATAGCTGAGCAGCTACAGAAATAATTATACTACCGTTTTCAGCCATCAGGTTTGGTACTATTGTGCTCAATTGCTATGAATTCCTGTAGAATGAGGCAGTGATTTTGTTTCGTTGCAAGGCCAAATCGTTATGGAGAAATATAGATAAGTTCAGAAGCCTTTCTGATAATAGGATTTTACGAAGGAAAATTTGAATCCAGCAATTGAGATTAAATAGGGTAACATTTTTCGGAATTGAAAATCCTTTCCTTTAAAATAACACCTCCATTTAGTCGAAAAGATGTGGTCAAAAGATTGGCTTCCCACCTAAAAAAAACCCTATTTGTTTAAAGGAGCTCAGAATTTATCTTCATACGCACTACTTTATATTATCCACATTGTTGTACCCTCCTTCTTTCGGCCTGAAATTTTAATTTTCCAGGGATTCATTAGAACATTTATAACCGCATTTGGGCTGTGTCTTGATGTAACTCAAATGGATGAGGTAGTATTTTGTAAACATTTAAAATTCAGCGCCTAAGTAATCCAATGATGTAATCTTGAAGTAGTAGGATTGATGCTTCGATGAAATTTTGCTGTACCCAAAAATTTGGAAAACGGATACTGGTAATACTACTTTCACATCTCGTTTTCGGAAACAAAATTTACCTAAATTTTTATTATGATGAACAGATTACTTTGGCTATTATTAATTGTACTATCATTGGCATCTGTTCAGCAGGGCTTTGGTCAGTTTGTGCAGGTAGGCAGCGGAAGTTACACCACCGTTTTTCCGGGTGTTGATGAGATGGGCCGGAATACTTTTCCATCCGGCACTCCATATTTAAGTGGGGATGCACTGGGAAAACCAGTCCCTACCAACGACTGGTGGTCGGCATTGATGAAAAATGGCCAGGCATCCAACCTTTTTAATTATCCTTTTACGATGAAAACCCTTACCCAGGGTTTGCTTGTAACCTACATTCCTTTTGGTGTGATTGACGATATTCAGCCTGTTATAGTTGGCGTTAGCGGAATGTCGGCAAGTACTACCACCATTTCCGATTTTTCGGATTGGATGGTAACAATGGCCTGGAGCAGTGCAGCGCATTATTTTGAGGCAACTTCGGGCATCGGGATGCCATTTTTATATTTTACCAAAAACAGCAGCGATGTAGCTCAGGTAACCGTCAATCAAGGTACAGTCACCGTTTCGGGCGAAATGCTGATTTTGACAAACATCAGAAACGGAGCCGACTTTGCTGTTTATGCTCCAGTTGGAAGCACCTGGACACAGAATGGCGCAGTTTATACCTCCACCCTGAACGGCAAAAATTACTGGTCGCTGGGTTTCATCCCGCTTACGGCCTCCAATGTTACTACCGTTGCCAATGAATACAAAAAATACGCTTATGTTTTTCCGGTAAACACCACTGCCGATTATAGTTATGACGAATCCACTTCGGTGATGCGGACGGATTTTAACGTGGAAACAGAGATTAAGGAAGGCACCGAAACAAACATGCTTCTCGGCCTCCTGCCTCACCAATGGGCACATCTCGCCGACGATTCGCCGGTTCCTGATAAATATAGTTACGCAATGATTCGTGGCGAAATGAAAACCCTTGCCGGGAACAGTTTTAGTGTCGAAAATACATTTCACGGAATTTTGCCGACAATGCCTTATGTTGATTTTTATAGCAGCGGCTTTTCGCCGGGGGCTTTAACCGAGAAAATCGAAAATCTCGAAAACAGCACGCTGGCAACCTGGACAGATTCGTACAACGAAGGCCAGGTGATAAACCAACTGATGCAAACCGCCCGCATTGCCGATTTGATGGGAAATACCCCTGCCCGCAACACCATGCTTACAACCATTAAAAACCGTCTCGAAGACTGGTTTAAGGCAGAGCCCGAAGAAGTTGCTTTTATCTATTATTATAATTCAACCTGGTCAGCGATGATTGGCTATCCTGCCGGCTACGGTCAGGATGGTGGATTGAACGACCATCATTTCCATTGGGGATATTTTATTCAGGCCTGCGCGTTTATCGAACAATACGAACCTGGCTGGGCCGACGACTGGGGCGGAATGGTAAATTTGCTCGTTCGCGATGCGGCAGGCAGCGACCGCAACGACCCGATGTTCCCATATCTGCGAAATTTCAACCCGTATCACGGCCATAGCTGGGCCGATGGCTTTGCCAATAATCCACAAGGAAATAATCAGGAATCGAGTTCCGAAAGCATGGTTTTTAATGCCTCGCTTATTCAATGGGGCGAAGCAACCGGAAATACAGCCATTCGCGATTTGGGAATCTATCTTTACACCACCGAACAAACCGGAATCGAAGAATATTACATGGACACCCAGCATCGGAATTTCCCGCCATCACAGCAATATGCGCTGGTTTCGCGAGTGTGGGGAAATTCCTACGATAATGGTACTTTTTGGACGGGCGACATTGCCGCTTCTTACGGCATCGAACTTTATCCCATCCAGGGCGGCTCCATTTATCTGGGGCTTGACACCGTTTATGTTGATTTGCTGTGGAATGAAATGGCACAGAATACCGGCATCATGAGCAACCAGGTAAATCCAAACCTTTGGCACGACATTTATTGGGAATATCTGGCCTTTATCAACCCGGAGCAAGCCATCGAAATGTATAATTCATTCCCGAACCGTGAAATAAAATTTGGAATTTCGGATGCCCAAACCTACCATTGGCTCCATGCCATGAATGCGCTCGGAAAAGTAAATGCGGGCATTACCGCCGATTATCCATGCGCTGTAGCATTTATTAAAAATGGGCAGGTCAATTATGTAGCGCAGAATTATTCGGATGCACCGGTTACTGTAACCTTTTCGACAGGTTTTCAATTGCAGGTTCCTGCCGGCAAACTGGTTACCAGCATGGATTGCACATTTACTGGTATTGTAACTTCATCATTTCCGCAGGCATACATCGGTGGAAGTGTAAAAGTGGATGCAACTATCTCGGGTGGTACGCCTTCAAAAGTCGAATTTATGGACGACGCCACCTCTTTGGGAACACTCACTGCCGCTCCTTTTACCATAAATGCTACAAATTTGCAGTTGGGAATTCATCATTTTTATGCGAAGGTTTTTGATGGAGATAAATTCAACATCAGCAATACAGCCGAAGTCAGGGTTGGTGAACAACTCCCTTATGTGGGAACAGCATTTGCCATTCCCGGAATTATTGAACCCGGAAAATACGATATTTTTGAAGGTGGTAAAGGCCAGAAAATTTCCTATCTGGACGTTACCACAGGCAATTCAGGCGATTATAGGATGGATGAATCCGTTGATGCAGCCTTGATCGCTGCCGAAGGCGCAACAGTTGGCTGGATTGCAACCGGCGAGTGGTTGGAATTTACAGTTAATGTTGCAGAAGCTGGCCTGTATTCGTTGGCTTTTCGCTACGCCTCAGGCAATACTGCCGGTGGAGGGCCTTTTCATCTCGAACTGGACGGACAGACTATTTCGGATAATATTTCGGTTCCAACAACTGCAGGCTGGAATACCTGGGCAACAAAAACTGTGACCGGAATTCCACTCACCGATGGCGAACACATTTTAAGGGTAGCTTTTTCTTCAGGAGAATTTAACCTCGGTAAGATGACTTTTACCCGCACTGGTAACCTGAATTTTAGTTATCCAACGGCAAATGCAGGAACCGACATCATGGTGGTTTTACCGCAAAACTCAACTACGCTGGATGGTTCGGCAAGCACCGAATCGGGCGGAAACACATTAACTTATTTTTGGACACAAAACTACGGCCCATCGGTGGTGCAATTTGCCAATCCAACCGCAGTACAGCCATTTATCGGCGATCTTGCCGAAGGGATGTACAGTTTTACACTTACCGTAAAAAAC
>CAIYZW010000496.1 GCA_903930725.1 uncultured Bacteroidota bacterium | reverse complement strand
GCTGATCTTACTTTTTTAATTGACGAAAGCATTCCCGGATTAAAAACCGCCCATCTGGCAGGTCGTGGACTGCGGTTTGGCGTTTTGCGCGAGGGCTTCGAAGGTGAACTTTTCCCGCCGTTGGGATGGAAAGTTTATGATCATAATAATGATGGAAAAGGCTGGTACCGCAATGTTCTGGATGCGCCCACAGGACAGACCGTTCCTCATACTGGCATTGCTGCCGCAGGACTTGATACCTATGCCGGAAGTCCCGGACAAATCAGTTACGACGACTGGCTCATCACTCCAAAAATGACCTGGCAGGATGGTGACATCTTTAAATTTTTTATCAAACGCCTGGCAAATCAGGATGGACAGGTTTGGCGTGTGTGCCTCTCCACTACGGGTGATCTTATCTCCAACTTTACACCCATTGATGTAATTACCGATCCGCCTGTGGCCTACATCGAAAAAAGCTACGATTTAAGCCAGGAAGGTCTTACCAACGGACAAGGTTTTTATGTCGGGATTCAGTTTAACTCGCTGTGGTGCTGGCCGGGAGCCATTGATGACTTCCTGGGATCGGTAAAGGTGAGCTTCGAAAACGATTTAATGGCCATCAACTTTACAGGAAACGATATTATTTATCAAAACACACCCAGCAATTTTACAGCCGAAGTCGGTAATTCGGGCTTTAACCCGGTTGCCGCCGGCGACTATGTTGTAAATGCCTGCGCCCTGGTAAATGGCACCGAAACTGTTTTCGGGACAATAACCGGTGTTACTATTCCTGCCGGCGAAAGTGTTGCACTCACCATTCCGGTGACCATTGCCGAAACCGGCGTTTATGAAATGTATTCCAAAATTGTGTGGAGCGGCGATCAGAATCCCATCAATAACATGAGCGACAATCTCGAAGTTGAGGTTATCGGAACCTCGATTGTGGTTAAAAACATCGGCGATTTTCCCATCAACCAGCAAACCGATTATTATAATTTGTACCCCATAAATTTTAGCGATTACCGTGGCGCCAGCCTGAGCGAGTGCTTGTATTACGACACTGAACTGAACACCGGCGGAATTGTAACGCGGCTGAGTTATTATACGGCTTTTGGAAGTACGTTGCCTTCGCGCAGAATTCAAGTATTTATGAAAGAAACTGCAAAAGAAAACTACGACCTGGGCGCCTACCCTGCCTCAGAACTCCAATTGGTTTTTGACGGAAATATCGATTTTACCGAAGGTGTGCACCGAGTTAATATCGAACTTACCGAACCTTTTGTTTACACCGGAAGCGGCAACCTCTCGGTGATGGTTTATTATTTCCTTGGCGGAAATCCGTTTATCGTCGACGATGGCCTTTTTGCCTACAAATACATGGAATATGGCCCAACGCGCACCGGTTTTGATAACTGGTACACCACCATAAATCCTGACGACTTATCACATTTTAGTTATGTGGCAAATTATCCCTTTACCAGCCTGATGTTTGATACCGGAAACGGTCTTGGAAATCTCAGCGGGAAAGTCCTGTATGATGAAGTTCCGGGACCTGTGGAAGGCGCGAAAGTGGT
>CAIYZW010000495.1 GCA_903930725.1 uncultured Bacteroidota bacterium | reverse complement strand
TCCGTTAACAATTTCTCCGGGTCAGTCGGTGGAAGTAACGGCTGGCTTTACGCCACTTTCGCCGGGTATTGTTTCCGACACCCTGGTTGTTCAGTCGAACGCCGGAAATGCTCCGGTTTTTAAGGTGCCGTTATCGGGTCAGGGAATTACGCCTCCTGATATCTATCTGCCACAAACAACTTTTACTTACACACATCCATGTAATGACGCTTTAAGCAAATCGCTTAAAATCATAAATCATGGTCAAAATAGCCTCAACATAACGCTCAATTCCAGCAAATCCTGGCTCGTTCCATCGCCTGCGGTGGCATCGGTTGCCGGTGGCGACAGCATTTCCATTGCAATTTCCATCTCAACAATTGATCTCTTTGCAGGATTGCACCAGGCCACGCTTTCGATACATTCCAACGATCCGGATAATCCGGTAGTTGCTGTGAATTATTCGCTGAATATTACCGGCGAACCGGCCATACTGTGCAATGACTTTTTGAGTATCGGGACTGCCTTTGTTGGTGATACTTTGATTGGTGAATTAACAGTGGCCAACAGCGGTTGCGATGTGCTTAATGTACTTTCGGTTTCAGTTCAGAGCCCGTTTGCGGTGTTTTTCATCAACAATCCAGCTTTTTCGGTTCCGCCAGGCGAAGCTTCAATTCTGGAAATTTCATTTGTTCCCGCAGCAACACAACAATATTCAGGTATCATTACCATCACATCCAACGATCCAAATACAGGTACATTGCCTGTAGTAGTTTCGGCAAATGGTGTTGAACCTCCCAAAATGACAGTAACCCCGCTGAATATCGTTTCGACAGTTCAATCAGGAAATACAGCTCAAAAAAGCTTTGTAGTTAAAAATGCCGGTGGACAGGTGTTACAGTTTAATTCTGCCGTAAATCCTGTTAATCCGTATTTGCTTCATTTAGACGGCAACGGCGATTACATTAACGTAGTTCATTCCGATGTGCTTAATCCTGCGGCGGCTATCACCCTCGAAGCGTGGGTTTATCTTTATGATAACACAAATGAATTTATCATTGGTAAAGAAAACTCGACCGAAGGAAAATACCGGTTTTTGGTTAACGGCAACAACCGTTTTGAGTTTGAACTCAACAATCAGTTTGTGGTTACCACAAATGCAGTTGTAAACAAAAACCAGTGGTATCATGCAGCTGCCACCTTTGATGGGACAACCATGCGAATTTTCGTCAATGGTGTTCTGGCTGCTGAGCAAACTTTTGCGCCTTTCACCATTCAGCCCAACACCGACAACCTCAGGGTCGGTCGGTCGTATCAGTTTACGTATTTTAATGGTTTGATTGACGAAATCAGGGTTTGGAATATTGCCAGAAATCAATCGGAAATTCAGAGCGCGATGGGACAGCCTCTTTTGGGTACAGAACCGGAATTATTGCTTTATTTCCCATTTATGAACGCAACCGGCAACATTGTAACCGATGCCTCTATAAACGGCCTAAACGGGATAATGTTCGGAAATCCCGTGCGCCAAAGTTCGACGGTTCCTTTTAACGATTATCTCGCGATTTCCAATGGAACCGGAAGCCTCAACGCCAATCAGCAGCAAAACGTAAACCTGGCTTTGAGTTCGGCAGGATTTTTTGCCAAAACCTATCAGCGCGAAATTAGTGTAAGCAGTAATGCTGTTACAAATCCAAACGAAACTGTTTCACTAAGTTACACCATCGAAGGTGTTGGAAATGTTGCGCCAAATCCCGCTCAGGTTCAATTTGCAAATACATTTATTGGTTTGAAAGATACTTTTGAACTGGTCCTATCAAATACAGGCGCCACGGCAACCCAAATTACGGGACTTGCCTTTAGCTCACCAGTTTTTTATAGCATCAATCAGGAAAACAAAATATTTCCATTTTCGAATAAGCGGTTAAAACTGATTTTCCAACCAACCAATCCGCAACAATACCAGGGAACGCTCACAGTTAGCTTTAACAATGGCACTCCCCAACAAATACAGATACCACTTTCCGGGCTTGGGATTACTCCGCCAATTCCGGTTTTCGTGCCTGCTGCAGCCAATTTTGGTCCGGTGGTCGTAAATCATTCCGCAAATTTAACCATCACACTTTCAAATGCCGGAAATTCGGCGTTGGAGGTTTATGGGTTCTCATTTTCGGATGATACATTTTTCGCAAGCAACCTGCAATTTCCAAGAACCCTTACCTTTGGTCAACAGGCGCAGTTTGAAATCACTTTTTCGCCGGCAAATTACAATGTCATCAACGAACAGATGTTCCTTTCAACCAATATTGGCCTTGTAAGCCTTGCCCTTAGTGGCACGGGTGTTCCACCAGATCACGATCTGGCAATTACAGGCGTTTTGACGCCACAGAGTAATTGTGGATTATCTGGTTCAGAAATTTTGAAAGTAACGGTTAAAAACTTTGGCGTTTTGCCACAATCGAACTTCAATGTTGGTTTTAAGTTAAATAACGGAACCACGGTTGTGGAAACCTTTAGCGGTGCTTTGCCTTCAGGACTGGCTGCCACCTATACCTTTAGCCATACGCTTAATCTTTCCACCATCAGAAGTTATAACCTTGAAGTCTTTACCCTTTTGGGAATTGATCAAAATACCGGGAATGATACTCTGGATCAGGTTATCCAGAATTTCCCGTCGGTTGGTGCAGTTACAGGTTTATTACCGGCTGATAGTACTTTTGGTGTTGTGGAGCCGGTTCCTTTTTCGTGGCTTCCGGCAGCCAATGCAAGTTCTTACGACCTTTATCTCTGGAGAACCAACCAGCCAAAACCGGGAACACCAACTGTGGCAGGTATCACCACGACAAGTTATAGTTATGTTGATTATCTTAATAAAAACTATTTGTACAACTGGCAGATTGTTGCCCGTAACCAATGCTCGCAAAGCGAAAGTGAAGTTCATCTTTTTTCGTTCAATGTATTTTCGGATCTTACAGTTTCGACTGTCGTTGCTCCGGCAACCGCTAACTCGGGTCAAAACATTGATATTTCGTTCACGATTGCCAACACCGGAACCGGCGGAACAGGGATCGTCCCATGGAAAGATGAGATTTTCATTTCTTTATCGCCCACTTTCGATGTGGCAACAGCCACTAAGGTCGCCTCGGTAAACAATAAAAATGCGTTAAATCAGGGGCAGAGTTACACAAACACCGTAAATATCAAACTTTCTGATTACCTCGAAGGCGCGTATTATGTTTTTGTAAAAACCGATGCCAATAACATCATCCAGGAAACTGATGAAAACAACAATAATCAGCGTTCGGTTAATCCGATGGTTGTAAGTTTGCCTCCTTATCCCGACCTTACCGCGGCAAGCATCCAGTCTTTGAACGGAAATATTATTCCGGGACAAACGCTTACGGTTGGATGGAGTATCAAAAACGTTGGTGATGCACCTGCTGTTGGCGGATGGAGCCAGCGTGTCGCAATTATTTCGGGTGCCCAGACTCAAATTCTTGGTTATGTACAAAACACCGAAAGCCTCGACCCTTCAGGAAGTATCGCGCAAAGTTCGAGTTTTGCAGTTCCCCAGCAATTGGGAATGGAGGGCGATGTTTATCTTCAGGTTAAAATTACGCCCAACCCAGGTTTAATTGAAAAGCCAAATGGTGAGGCAAATAATACTGTTTTATCTTTGGAAAGTGTGCTGATGGAAAAACGGCTGACGTTGTCGCTTCCACAACCAACACTCAACGAAAACTCTGCATCTCCATTAAATTGCATGATTTACCGGAGTGGAAATTCAGGGCAGGCATTGGTTGTAAATTTAAGCGTTTTGCCAGCAAGCAGGATCACTATTCCGGCAACGGTTACAATTCCTGCAAACCAGTCGGGAGCATCATTTGCAATTTCAGCCATTGATAATATCTTGATCGAAGGAAACATCAATCTTGTAATTACCACCCAGGCAGGTGGTTTTCCAAATTCAACAGCAAATCTTACCATTGTTGATAACGAAATGCCAACGCTTTCGATGAATTTAAACAAAACCCAGGCAGCCGAAGGCGAAACATTTCAACTTACAGTAAGCCGCGATCTGGTAACCAGCAGCGCAATAAATGTGAGTCTGTTTACTTTAAAACCCAACCAGATCACATTGCCGGCAAGCGTTTCGATTCCTGCAAACATGGCTTCTGCAACTATTGATATTGCGGTAGTTAACAATACCACGCCTGAGCTTACCGAAAATGTCGTAATCAATGCCTCGGCAACCGGATTTACGCCTGCATCAGCCAGCATTTCAATTCTGGATGACGACCTTCCTCAGATCACGCTTACGATTAATCCGCCAACAGTTTCAGAAAGTGGCGGGCCTTATGCTGCCTTTGGAACAGTTCAGCTTGCGGCGCCGGCTAATGGAAGCGTTCAGGTGATGATTTCTTCAAATATGCCGGGGCAGTTATTTTTCCCAACGCAGGTTACCATTCCGAATGGAAATTTCCAGGCACAGTTTAATATTGGCGCAGTTGATAACGGAATTTTAGATGGCGACCGCGTTGTAGCGGTAACTGCTGCTGTTTATATTTCGTCGTGTGGTTGCGGTGCACCACCCGAAACAGGTGGAGCCGTTTCACAAAATATCACAATTCACGATAATGATGGTCCTTCGCTATCGGTTACTGCAAATCCTATCGCCGTTCCCGAAGACATCACCAATGCCGGAAGTCTTACGATTACACGGAATACACTTGGTGGACCTGCTATCACTATAGCCATCCAGCATTTTGGTCCTGATGAGGTTGTAATCCCGGCTACCGCCGTTATACCTCAGGGAGCCACTTCGGTAAATGTACCATTCAGTACGCTCAATGATGGAATCGAAGATGGCGATCAGATTGTGCCTATCAATGTATCTTCATTAGATTACAGCTCCGGCTCATGCTGGGTAATCGTTACCGACCGCAACATTCCGGATTATGTGGCCAAAAGCCTTACTTTATCTCAAAATTCGATCATCATTTACGACACCGTTCAAATCAGCCTCAAAATTGCAAACCAGGGATTTTCGCTTGGCGCTGATGGCGCAGAAGTAAAGATTTACAGGTCGGATGATGGCAGTATCAGCGGCAACGACGTTTTACTGTCAACACAATACACACCAACGGTTATCAGTGTTGGCGATTCGCTCGAAATCAATTACACTTATGCACCTGCCGATAAAATCGGAAGTTTCTTTATCATCGCAAATGTTAATGCAAACGGAGCTAAAAATGAGTTGCTCACCATTAACAATACAACCCAGGCACTGCCATTCTCCATTTTACCTGATTATACAGCCACTGTAGTGGTTTCGGGTGATGAATTTAACGGAACCACGCCCATAACAATCACCGGTACAACCGAGGCCGCGGCAAAAAGCCCGGCGCCAAATAAACCTGTTGATGTTTATCTCATTGTTGATGGTGTAAGGCGTGTTTTAAATGCCGTGAGTGATGATAATGGGGCATTTTCGGTAACCTTTTTCCCGTTAAATGGTGAAGCGGGCCAATATGCCGTTGGCGCCTGTTACCCGGGCCAGAATCTAAGTGTTGCCCAGGATCAGTTTACGATACTTGGCGCCCGTCATACGGCAAGCGGCTATATTTTATGGGATCTGTGGCTCAACGAAACCAAATCGTTTTTCCTCGAAATTAAAAACTTCAGTAACCTTGATTTAACCAATCTGGAACTTGAAGTATTGTCCGGCCCTCCGGGCTGCACTGTTAATTTCATCCCGGTAGCCCAATTATCGGGCAATTCGTTGGCTACGATGAGTTATTCTATCCATGCCACACAGATAACCACCGGAACGCAGTATGAGGAAGTAAAATTACAGTTAACCTCTTCCGAAGGCACGAAGTTTAAGTTCAGTGCCTGGTTCTTTTCGAGAGCTACCAAAGGCAATCTTAAACTAAACCCAGTGGTTTTAACAAAAGCTATGGTTAAAGGAATTACCAATTACGCCGAATTTGAAATTAAAAACAATGGGATGGATTCGACCGGTTTGATCAATGTTTTGATTCCACAAAATAACTGGATGTCGCTGGCAAGCGTTACACCAATTCCTTCGCTGCTTCCCGGAGAGGCTGCTATTGTAACACTCCGGCTTACACCTGGCGACGACTTGCAGCTTAACAATCCAATCACAGGGCAAATCGCGCTGTCAGGGTCAAATTCAAACAGTGTTGGTCTTCAATTCTCATTCGAACCTGTTTCCCTCGAAACCGGAGACTTTTTGGTGGATGTTGTGGACGAATACACTTACAACACCGAAGCAGCACCACACCTACAGGGTGCCACAGTTGTGATTTCTCACCCATATACCGGACAAATCATAACACAGGGAGTA
>CAIYZW010000494.1 GCA_903930725.1 uncultured Bacteroidota bacterium | reverse complement strand
TCAATACTCTGTTAAGAAAAGATATAAATAGTTGATTATCAGTAAAATAAATGAAAATAAATTAGGTTAAACCATTGGGAATCAGTATCTTAGACGATTATTTTCACCAATAATCTAAGTATGACTCCCAAGGTTAACCAAAACGTTAAACATCTAATTATCAATGTATTAAGAATGAATGTTTTTTCCGGCCTTAACAAAGCCCGGAAAAATTTCATTGTCAGCGTTCTTTGGCATTTTTTAAGCATCAAAGGTAGGATTAATTTTATGCAGCTCGAACGCTATAGCCCATATTGTGAGCAAACCCATCGAATTCATTTCGAACAAGAGTTTGATTTTTTATCATTCAACAAGAACTTGACCGAAAGAATCGTGAGCAAAGATTGCATTGTGGCACTTGACCCTTGCTACATTCCCAAATCAGGTTTGCAAACCTACGGAAGAGGCAAATTCTGGTCTGGTTGTGACAAAGCTGCAAAGTTTGGTCTCGACATTTGTGGATTTGCAGTAGTTGATGTTGGAAACAATACAGCATTTCACTTGAAAGCCTGGCAAACTCCGGGAATTGAAGAAAGAAATACTCAGGAGTTCAATTTGCTTTCACACTATGCTTGCATTGTTTCTCAAAATGCAAAAGCGTTCAAAGAAATTTCAGCCTATGTAGTGGCTGATGCGTATTTCTCAAAAAAGCCCTTTGTAGATAGTGTTCTGGGGGCTGAATTACACTTCATCAGCCGGCTCAGAGATGACAGCGTTTTGATGTACAACTATTACGGAAAACCGACTGGCAAAAGGGGAAGACCAAAAAAGTTTGAAGGTAGGGTCAACATTAAAGATCCCGATACAAGTTATTTTGAAAAAGAGATATGTGGCGAAGAATTGACAATCTATACTGCTGTTGTACACTCTAAAGCTTTCAATATCGAGATCAAACTTGCCATTGCCGTCTTTTTTAAAGATGGACGCGAAGTAGCCCGTAAACTATATTTCTCTACTGACCTCCAACAGCAAGGAAGGCTAATTGTATGTTACTACCGTTCGCGCTTTCAAATTGAGTTTTTGTATCGCGATGCAAAGCAACATACTGGGCTTACAGATTGTCAGGCCAGAAGTAAAAATAAACTGGATTTTCACTTCAATGCTTCGCTTACAGCAGTCAATCTTGCAAAGTTTGATTGGCTCTCAGCTAAGACAGATAACAAAATACCTTTTTCAATGGCCAACTATAAAACCTTCTTTAACAACGCTTTGATGCTTGAACAATTTATTTGCAGGTTCGCAATTAACCCGAACTCTGCAAAAAATCAGAAAATTTTCAAAGAACTATTGGATTTGGGCAAAATTGCCGCTTAAATTTTAACGGAGTATTGATTAATGTAAAGCTGATTTAATTCATCTTTGCTTGGTAAAAACCAATCAGAGTAACCATTCAGTTCGAGTTCATCGCATATACTGGCTGCAATGCTTGCTGTGCTGCATCCGGTAACAATATCGAGGGTGTTTTGGTAACCGGTGCCTAAAGCTATTCCATCAGCGCCAATTATTGTTGTTCCATAACATCCCCATTGGGCACCGGTACTTTGGTCACTGGGTGCGGCTATCAGGCCGTGCGTTTCTCCCACAACATAGCCAAGGTCACCAGGCTGAAAAAAATATGCCACTTTTCCACCACCATAACTATCACCTATTGCTAAAGACAAGCCAGTCTGAGTTACCGTAACAATTACCACAGGGTTCCCACCAGCAGCAGTAATCGTTATCTGCCCAATTCTTAATTCCGTGGATGAATTTGCTTCAAAAGTAACGGTGAGGGTGCCATTGCTGCTTCCGCTTATTGGTGAAATAGAAAGCCATGAAACACTTTCATCAAC
>CAIYZW010000493.1 GCA_903930725.1 uncultured Bacteroidota bacterium | reverse complement strand
TGTCGAAAACAATGGTTGTATCTTTTCCATCCCCATAAAAAGCCACAGGAACCGGCATCTCAAAAAACCCGACCGAAGGATGCGATTGATCCTGATTTATAGTCACCAAAACCTGCCCGCCCTGCAACTGGTTTACATTTACGCCATATGAAGGATAACCTTCGCCGAAGTACCAATCCGCAAAATATTCCGTCAGGTCAACACCGCTTACGCTTTCAAAATGGGCTTTTATATCCTGTGTTGTGGCGAAGCGATAAGCCAGCATCGGGTCGTTCAGATAATTTCTGACAGCCGTGTAAAAAGCCTCATCACCAATAATCCATCTGATCTGATGAAGCAAAAAAGCAGCTTTGTGGTACGAAAGCCGTGCATCAAAAATCCGTTCAACCGAGGTGGTGTCTTCAACGTAAACCGAGCCACCGGGCTGGCTCACAATGGCATTTCGTGTATTGTTTTTCCATATTTTCCAATAATAACCATCGTACATGTGCTCGAACGAAATCCCGGTGCAATATGTTGCAAAACCTTCGTTAAGCCATATTTCGTGCCACGAGTTTAAAGTTATCATATTTCCGAACCACGAATGAGCCAGTTCGTGGGCGCGAAGATCGTGGGTGTAATACCCCATGAATGTCATGGTTTGGTGCTCCATGCCGCCACCCCAGGCAAACTGGGCATGTCCGTATTTTTCGTTTTTAAAAGGATAAGGCGTAAAAAGTTCGCTGAAAAGTTCCATAATTTCTTTGGTATTTGCCGATTGCTGAACTATTGTAGCCGAATCTTCGGGAAAAACATAATTCAGAATTTCGACCTGTTGTCCCGAAACATTTGCAAATTCCGAATATTGCGCATAGTTGGTAACCGCAATGGCCACATGATAGTTGGCGATGGGATATCGATGTTTCCAGTGAAAAGTTACGTAGTTATCCTGTGTGATTTCAGATACCAGAATCCCATTGCTGGCAACCCTGTATGCTGCCGGCGTTTTTACAAAAATATCCATCGAGTCAATTTTGTCGGTGATATCATTTTTACCAGGCCACCAGTCTTTTGCACCATAAGGCTCGGATAAAGTCCAGATAATTGGAACGCCATTATGCACATCTTTAATAAATGATCCAAACCCAGCACCCTGTGGTGGAATACCCTGGTAAAAAATCTTAACCGAGTCCGTGGCCCCCTGAGTTATTGCCACTCCCAGTTCAACAGTCAAAATATCATCAGTTGAATGAATAAAACTTACAGGGGCACCTCTGAAAATAACCGAATCAACCAAGAGTACATTTGACAGCTCAAAATCGAGTGACGAAATTTCAGCCTGAATTGGAATAAAACAGGAACTTACATTTCCTTTGATGTACAACACGGCAGGATCAACCTCCCAGGAAAACCGTGAGTAGGTAACATTAAAATTCCCCCCAGTTGCTTTTTGGTTTTTCTTTCTGAGATTTGAAAAGGCGTCCATCTCTGTTTTTGCAATCATCGAAGTATTGTCCTCGTAATGATGTATTTGAGCCCATCCACTAATAAAAGAAAACTCAAAAACCAATGTAATCTTGAAGGGACACCTTTCTTACAAACCTTCTAGTAAAGCG
>CAIYZW010000492.1 GCA_903930725.1 uncultured Bacteroidota bacterium | reverse complement strand
GCTAATCGTTTGGTTGTCAATTTCAAGAAGGGCGAGATTATTGGAAAACAGGGGTCATTTGCTTCACATATTATTTTTTTAAACGATGGGCTTGTCAAGGTTTACCTCGAAGGAAATCCAAAGGATTTAATACTTAAAATTGTACCATCAAACCATTTAATCGGGCTGCCGTCAATTTACGATGGTAATAATCGTTTTATCTACTCTGTTGCAACTTATTCTGATTCAGTTGTCAGCCTGATTGACATCAGTTTGTTTAAGCAACTGCTTGGTTTAAACTCGCAATTTGCACTTCGAATCATCAACATCCTTAACGAAGATACTGCCCTGATTTATGGAAGGTTTTTCTGCCTTACCATGAAACAATCGCATGGACGGGTTGCAGATATTTTACTTTGTCTTGCCAAAAGAGTTTATAAAACCAACACCTTTAATCTGGCAATTTCCAGAAGTGATATGGCAGATTTGACAGGGCTTTCGAGCGAAAGTGTAATCAGGATTCTGAAAGAATTTAAAGACAATGGCCTGATAAGTATCACAGGCAAAGATTTTAAAATTATTGATACTGCCCGGCTTGAGAAAATCAGTCAGCTTGGTTAAAAATGTAGTTTGTTTGCTTTTTTTGTTTCCTGATAAGTTGAGGGCATTTTTTTTCTTTGAAAAAGTATAACAAATTACCTCCACAGCTATTTTGATTATTTAATTTCTGATCGGACACGAAAGAATTTCCAAACACCACAACCACCAATTATCTTAACACATTCCTTTTGTAAAGTTCATTTTTTACCTCATCAAAAGTCATCGGTTTGGCAATGATGGTGCCGTCTTTGGAGAGCAAAAGCATGGTTGGAGTTGCAAAAATATCATATTGCTGAACGATGTCGCCTTTCCATTTTTTGAAATCCGAAATATTTATCCAGTCGTAGCCACCTTCTTTAAGGAACTTTTCGAGTTCGGGCTGCGATTCGTCGAGTGAAACTGCAATAATTTCAAGTTTTTCGTTATTGTTGGGCAGGTAAATTTTCTTCAGTTCGGGGATGAGTTTTGTGCAATGGGGGCACCAGGTAGCCCAAAATACAAGCAATGTATATTCCGATTTTACTTCTGATAATTTAACGGTTTTCCCTTTCAGATCGGTTGAGGTAAAGTCGGGCGCTTTAAGGCCGATGGCAAATTTTTTCAGGCTTTCGACTTTGTTTTCAAGTTTAGCTTTTCGTTCGTCGTCAACGCAGGTTTCTTCAAGATTGATGTTATCCGCGATATAGGTTATCACCTTTTCAAACCCATAACTTTCGAAACCGCCAATGAGATAATCCATCGCGAAAGCATAAACTGCCGGGCTGGATTTGGTTTTATTCATAATCACCTGCACTGCTTTTATAAACTCAACCTCCAATTGATCTTTTGTCATCCGGTTGTTTTGATAAAACGACAAGTATAGCATCACTTTGTTTGAAATTAAATTGGTCCGGAGCAGCAAAGTATCCGAAAAATCGGCCTGATCGAAAAAGTGTGCTTTCATATAATCCGCTCTTGCATCTTCGACCAGACTGACATCCGGCAGTGGCATGCGGTCAGCTTTGACGATTTTGGCTGTGAAAGTATTTTTGTTTTCGGCAATTAAATTATTGATGTAATCTGTTAACCCGGCATTTAAGTTCGTGAACTCCTTAACGATCTGTTTATAAAACGGGTCGTTGTCAGGATACCTCGAAAGCAGCGGATCGAGCAGGCTGATGCGGTATTCGGTTTCATTCCTGCGGTTGAGATAATCGAAATACAACTTATTTTCGGCTGATTTATTAAATTTCAGGCTATCAATCAATGCGCTTGCGTAAGTTTCGAAGAAGATATCTTCCTGATTATAAATAATATCAATAAACAGATTTTCGCCAAACCGTAAACGATACAAGCCTACTGACCGGCTCTGAGGAAACGAAAATTTAAAACTTCCGTTTTTATCCACTGCTGTCGAATCGAAAGCGCGTTTTTCGTTTCCATAAAAATCGGAAATAAAAACTTTTTTAACTTCAAGACCTTTTATCCGGCCTTCGAGGGTACGCTGTTGCGCATTAACGAAAAAAGGAACAATCAGCAAAACAGTAAGAATGAGGTTTTTCATAACTATATTTTTCTAAAAATTAAATCGGGCATTTTATAAATCCTGATGTTCAGATAGGTTTAATTTCATTTATGGAAAAGACAGGACGGCATTATTTTTCAATTTGATAAAATAGGACTTCCCTGGTAGCAGTGACCTCAGACTGGAATTGCCCATTTCGGGCCACCAGCTGTTGAGTCCTGCCGCATCTTTGATCAATTCGATTGAACCTGGTGGATTAACCTGAATTTCCGAAATAAGTACATGCGTTTGAATAAGTGCCGGAACAAGGTTCCATCCCTGACCGAGGCTGAGTTGCCGGTAGGTTTCAGGAAAACCGTTCAGGGTAAATGCTGTATTCTGGGTGGTTTTAATGGTATAGCCCAACTGAGAATTCCATGTGGATAAAGTATTTTCAGGGTTGCCAGGCTCGAAAAATCCGCCGTTACCATCTTTTACAATAACAATCTGGCTATGATTACCGGCAAAAATCTCATCCAGGCTGGCTTTTTCAGGAATCAGGTAAGATGAAAGGCTGCTCCAGCCAAAAGGCAAAAAATATTCCTGACTATTTACAGCACCGTCAATCCTTTCGATTTTCATATCATCAAAATAAAACCCATCCTTTACCGTGGAGCCATCTGTGATGATGGTGAATTTTAACAAAATCTGGCTTCCGCAAAAGGCTGTCAGATCAACACATTCTTTAACCCAGGCTGTTTGCTTTCCCATATAAATTGCATGCGTTGGCAAACCCTGAACAGCAACATGGGAGCTATATTTTCCTGAAACCGGCGCCCACGTTTGGCCGGCATCCGAGGACGCTTCAAGTTTAACGTAATCAGCGGCACCGTCCAAAGCCCATTTGGTGTAAAATGTAAGCCAG
>CAIYZW010000491.1 GCA_903930725.1 uncultured Bacteroidota bacterium | reverse complement strand
GCATGGTATGTACCTTTCCAACGAAGAACTCGGGCGCATTGCCGATGTTGGCGCCGCCATTGTTCATTGTCCCAGCTCCAATTTGTTTTTAGGAAGCGGACTTTTCGATTTTGATAACGCCATCAATCATAAAATCAATCTGAGTATTGGTACTGATGTTGGCGCCGGCACCAGTTTTTCGATGCTTTCCAATCTTCGCGAGGCCTATAAGATTGCAGCGCTGCTAAAACACAAACTTCATCCCTTCGATGCCATTTATTTTGCTACGCTTGGTGGTGCGCGGGCATTAAAATTAGATAACGAAATCGGGAGTTTTGATGCAGGAAAGGCGGCCGATTTTGTTATTCTCGACCCTACCAGGAACGATTTGCTCGATTATCGGCTTTCCGACGTCCAATCCATCGAAGAAGCGCTCTTTGCCCTTATTATCCTCGGAAACGAGCAATTAGTTAAGGCCACTTACGTGATGGGAGAGCCGCTTTACATTGCGGAAGGGAAAATTTGAATTAAAACAGCCATAAATCACAATTCTTTTGGGATATTTATCCTACCTTTTTTAATTAATAGCACTACTCTTCTTATTAGTAATCCTACTTTCTATAATAGTAACGATACATTTGGTATCAGTAACATTACTATTATCAAAAGTAATGTTTAAAATTCAAAATGTAACGATAAAAATTCAAAATGTAACGTTACAAATTCGATTTGTAATGATACAAATATGAAAAGTAACGTTACAAATAGAATATGTAATGATACAAATAGTAAAAGTAACGTTACAAATATAATTTGTAATAATACAAATCAAAAATGTAACGATAAAAACACAAATAATAACGATAAAAATCCAAGAAGTAACGTAACAAATAGAATATGTAACGATAAAAATACAATATGTAATGATACAAATATGAATAGAGATGATACAAATTGGAAATGTAACGTTACAAATTCAATTTGTAATGATACAATTAAGAAAAGCAATGATACAATTTGAAGAAGTAAACTCGATTTTACTAATTGTCTTGATGAAATTTCGCCGGATAACATTACCCGCGCCGAAAATAGCAGTTATGAGGATGTCTTTCTTAATGGAACGCAGACTTCCAATTATGTTTCCAAACAAAATTAAGTTGTAAATAGCGATTTACCCGCTTATTTCCTGCGAACGGCGTTTGTAAACCCTGGCCGAAATAATAATACTGAGCTCGTAAAGCCCAAGCAGCGGGAAAGTAACCAAAAGCTGACTGAAAACATCGGGAGGCGTGATGATAGCCGCAACAATAAGCACCACTACAATCATAAACTTGCGGCTTTTACGCATCATCATGGGCGTAATAATACCAACTTTGGTAAGGAAAAACACAAGGATTGGCAGTTCAAAAACAACCCCCACCGAAAACGTGAGCGAAACCACCGTACTGATGTACGAACTGAGCGCAATCTGGTTTTCGACGCTCTCGCTCACATTGTACGAGCCGAGAAATAAAACAGCCATCGGCACAATAAGGAAATAACTGAACAAAACACCGAGAAGGAAAAGCAGCGAACTGAAAAATACCGCTCCACTGGCATGACGGGCCTCGTTTGGATGAAGCGCCGGCTTTACAAAACGCCAGATTTCCCAAAGAACATAAGGAATTGCAACAATTAACCCGGCAAACATCGAAATGTACATGTGTATCATGAACTGCCCGGCCATTTGTATGTTGATAAGCTTGAGGTTAAAATTAGCAATACAAAGCGACGGCATCGAAAGGAACTCACCCAACTTGCACAACATGCGGTTTGTAAAAAATTCGGATGATTTTGGTGCAAGAATGATGGTTTTGAAAATGAAGTCTTTGTTAAGAAAGGCTGCAATTGCAAAAATAATAACCGCCGAAACGGAGCGCACGATGTGCCAACGCAAAGCCTCCAGGTGTCCCCAAAAGGTCATTTCCGATTCTTCCTGAATCTCGTCCTGCTGTGCATCAATATCTTCTTCGGCCATGAATTATTTTTAAAAATGCAAACATAATTAAAAAGCGATTAACACAGTGGAGGCGGAGTTTAAGAAATAACACGGAGACACAGAGGACACGGAGTTTCACGGAGAATAAAATAACGTGGATTTGACTGGACCGGCAGGATTGGGTTTATGGACAGGGGATGATTAATTTAATTCGAGGCAGGAAACATCTTTAAATAATTCATTTTCAAGAAATGAAATTATTGATTTATGATTTTCAATCATCAATTGCGCGATTTCGCTGGTGGTTAAATTACCTGTTCTGATCCAGATTATTTTTGGTGGATGACCATTGATAATGCTAATGTCGTAAAAGTCTGAATCGAAAGTAACTATCGCAAAGTTATTATCTTTTGCATATTTCCATATTTCGGGGTCTTCACAACCGCTCAGCTTACAATCAGACACATGAAGGCACCCCAAAAAATGATCTTTTAATTTCCGGGTAATTCTGAATGAGATATTCTGATCAAACAATAACCTCATG
>CAIYZW010000490.1 GCA_903930725.1 uncultured Bacteroidota bacterium | reverse complement strand
TATTTAAAAAAGATAATGTGTCGTTAATTTGGGAAGAAACCAATCCTCTGGATTTCGGAACACGGACTTTTCAGGAACTTTCGCGCCAGCAAAACGAATATTTTTATGGTGGAGGGATGCAGAATGGCTATTTTTCTCACAGAGATAAAGTGATAAAAATCTCGAAAGAAACCGATAACTGGGACGATGGCGCAGTGCCAAACCCAGTTCCTTTTTACATGAGTACCAACGGCTACGGCGCTTTCAGGAATACCTTCGGCCCCGGCACCTATGATTTCAGGCAACCTGTAATTACCGGCCACCAGGAAAACCGTTTTGATGCTTTTTATTTTGTCGGGAATTCATTAAAAAGTGTCTTAAATCTTTACACCGAACTTACCGGACGCTCCATTCTTCCTCCAATCTGGGGGCTGGAACTTGGCGATGCCGACTGCTACAACGACAACGGCCAAACCACGCCGGTTGTCATCACCGAAATTGCTGATAAATACCGCGAATACGACCTTCCGGGAGGCTGGATACTTCCAAACGACGGTTACGGCTGCGGCTACACCAAACTGGATTCGGTGGTTACTGAACTGCACGAACGCGGTTTTTATACCGGCCTCTGGACCGAAAATGGCATTAATCAGATTCAATGGGAAGTTGGCACTGCCGGGACACGTGCCTGCAAATTAGACGTAGCCTGGGTTGGCTCGGGATATTTAAATGCTTTGAACGCCTGCAAAAGCGCCTACCAGGGAATCGAAAACAACTGCAACGACCGCGGTTATGTTTGGTCAGTTTGCGGCTGGGCCGGAACGCAGCGCTATTCGGTGGTCTGGTCGGGTGATCAGAGCGGAAACTGGGAATACATCCGTTTTCATATCCCAACTATTATCGGTTCAGGGCTTTCAGGTTTCAACCTTGCCTCCAGCGACCTCGACGGCATTTTTGGCGGAAGTTCGCTCACCTACACCCGCGACCTGCAATGGAAAACCTTTATTCCGGTGTTTTATGCCATGTCTGGATGGGCTTCAAGCAACAAGCAACCCTGGGTTTACGGACAAACCATCACCGACATCAACCGGAAATATCTCAAATTAAAAATGCGCCTTACGCCTTATATGTACACCCTTTGTAACGAAGCTTACGAAACCGGTGTTCCAGCCGTCAGGGCGATGGTTCTCGAATTTCCTGATGATCCCGAAACCTGGGGGACAAGCACAAAATACCAGTTTATGAGCGGGGAATCTTTCCTTGTAGCGCCAGTTTACAAATCAGGCAGCGACCGCGACAGCATTTATTTCCCGCAAGGAAAATGGATTGATTACTGGGATGGTACCGTTTACGAAGGCCCGATGACTTTGAACAATTATCCCGTGACAATAGATAAACTCCCGGTTTTCGTTAAAGCCGGCACCATTGTTCCGATGTATCCCGAAATGCTGTACAACGGCCAGTTCCCGAAAGACCCGCTTACTTTGGATATTTATCCAAACGGGTTTTCGGAGTTTACACTTTACGAAGACGACGGTATTTCGAGAGCGCATCGGGAAGGTGCCTATGCAAAAACACACATTACCTGCCTCGGAAATTATTATGGAACTTCCGCACCAGTCCAGATAATCGTGGGAGAAAGCATTGGAGATTTTGAGGGAAAACCGGATTTCAGGGCAAATCTTTTAGATGTTCATTTTCCTGCAACTCCAACAGCAGTCCTTTTAAACGGCGATATGCTGCCGGCTTTTTACACGCCCCAGGAATTTGAGACTGCCTTCGAAGGCTACTTTTTCGATCCTGTCGATAAGAACGGGATTGTTCATGTAAAAACCCAGCCATTACCTACCGACAGCGAGTTTGTGGTGATGATTGACTACCCGATAGGAATTGCAGAAAATAATATTGCTGATGAAATCAAGCTATTTCCAAATCCCACCACAGGCTCCGTAAAAATTGAACTTCCCGAAGGAAAAACAACCGAAATTACGGTTTACAATCCCGAAGGAAAAGCGGTTTTCGCATTTAACACAAATAAAAATACCGGCAAAAATCTGGATATTAATCTTTCGGGAGAACCGGCCGGGGTATATAATTTTATGTTTAAAACAGAAAACAGGGTGATTTGCAGGAAGGTTTCACTGGTAAGATGATTCGAAATTAATGTTTTAAAATCAAATCCTTATGAAAAAGAGAACATTCATTTCATTATTGATCCTGCTGTTTTGGATGACGAAAATCATGGCGCAAATTGATACACTTAACGCTGTTTTCGAATTTGATGCCCCCTCTGAAAATGCTTGGGGAATAACCTACGATGGAACAAATCTTTGGGTCAGTGATGTTGAAAACGGAACTATTTACAAGACAAGCACCGATGGTGTGGTTCTGGATTCGATGACAATCAGTGGTGCAATGATCAAGGGCATCGAAATCGTAAATGACACGCTGTGGGCAATAAATTCAAATATAGTCGGAGATTCGGCATTTTCGTTGTATCAGATGGACATGGCAAACGGAACCATCCACGACTCGATAATTATTATTTGCCCCTGTACCAATGGTTTCTCCGGAATGATGTGGGGTTTGTGTTATAATCAGTCCTGTTTTTATGTTTCGTTTGATGGTGGTTACGGTTCTTGCCTCATAAAAATTAATCCGGTCAACCACACTCAGCAAAGTTTGTGTTGCACGCATTTGTCAGGGTTGGCTTCGATAAGCGACTCTGTGTGGGCGATTCGCAACGGCTTTTATATTAAAACCACCGATGGACAGCAAGAATTTCCGAAATACAGAACCAATATTTACGCATCCGACCTAACGTATGATGGAAGCAGTTTTTGGGTGGTAAATATGAATTCAGATAAAATTCATCGGTTAGAATCTGTAGTCCTTTCAAATGATGACAAGATGCGCATTTTGCAAGGAATCGTGATTACTCCAAACCCGACGGATGGTGATATTAAAATTGAATTAGGCCAAGCTTATGTTGAAAAAATTGAGTTATCCGATATTCGGGGGCAGATTGTTAAAACAACAATTTTGAATGAGGAAATCTCCAATTACCTGTTCCATGTTTCTGATGTAGAAAGTGGTGTTTATTTACTTCGGATTTTTTCAACCGGAAATCAATTTACCCGGAAAGTAATTATCCGTTAAAACCGCCACAATAAACACCTTTTACAATCTTGATACTATCCTTTCGGGCCAACCGGCCGGTATTTACAATTTTTTATTTAAAACAGAAAGCAGGGTGATTTGCAGGAAGGTTTCACTGGTAAAATGATTCTGAAAAAAAATGACAAAACCTGACTGGTTTTTGAAATTTGTCAGGTTTAATGCTTTGAATCCGCGAACGTTATTACTTTTTCACAAACTTCCCTTTAAAAGTTCCCTTCTCAGAATAAACCTTTAAAAAGTAAAATCCGGTTATTAAATTTGAAATGTCAATTTCGATCAGTTTGTTCAATTTTGAAACGGGTT
>CAIYZW010000489.1 GCA_903930725.1 uncultured Bacteroidota bacterium | reverse complement strand
GGGCGGTTTTTATGTATCTTTGCTTTGTGTTCCATACCTTCCCTGACAAATGAGCTTCAATACCAAAATCTGTAAACTCATTTTGGCATTGGCTTTTTGCTTTTGGTTTATTTCGTTGCAGGCTCAAAATTCTGTGGCAGTCGACAGTCTTTTGAATGCCTTGTCTGTTGCAAAAGATTCAAAGTCGAAAATCGGATTGTTGCTTGGGTTATCTGTTGAAATTTTGGGATCTGACCAGGAAAAGGCATTAAATTATGCCCAGCAAGCTTACCTGCTCTCCAGGCAAACAAGGAGCAACAGCGGTGAAATTAACTCATTGATACAAAAGGCGAATTGCTACTTTCGGATGGGTGAATACCCAAGAGCAATGGAATATGCGGAAATTTCAAAAACAAGGGCAGAAGAGTTGCAAATGGATGAAGAAATCGCACTCTCTTTGAACGTCATCGGCAGGATTTATGCTGAACTGGGCGGATATGAGAATAGCTCCCTTCAGTTTTTTAAAAGTCTTACTATTTTTGAAAAAATCCATGACCAAAAAGGGATGTCACAATCCCTTGGGTTTATCGGCTCTGTTTATTATTTTCAAAAAGATTATTTAAAGGCACTCAAATATTTGAAAAAATCGATTGCAATGGCCAGAGTTATAGGAGACAGGTCGTTGTTAAATAAACCATTGAACAATATTGCGATTGTATATACAGATTTAAAGGAATATGATTCAGTACTTGTATTTAGCAATGAAGCGCTCCGAATAAACAAACAACTCAATGATAAACTTAATATTGGGATTAACTATATCAACATTGGCAATGCCCAGCTTAAACAACTAAAATACGATGAAGCCCTGGTCAGTTTTCAAAAAGCATTGGAATTGAGCAAGGAGGTTAATAATCGCTTTTACTTTGCCAACTGTTTTGTGTATTTGGGTCAATACTTTAATGAAACCGGTAAAAAATCAGCCAGCATTGAATCTTTTTTGACCGCGCTCAAGGTAGCCCAGGAAAACGGTTATACTGAAATTATTAACAGGGCATCCAACGAATTAGGGGCGCTTTACCTGGAACGGAAAGACACGAGTAGCGCCTTCATCTATAAAATTATTGAAAACCAAAGCAAGGATAGCCTCAGCCAATTACGAAAAGAAAAAACCATGGCGAATCTTGAATTGCAATATCAATCCGAAAAAAACGATTTGGAGCAAAAAATGGCCAGACAGAAAAAAGAGAGCATGATGATCATCATCATTCTTGCACTATTGGCCAGTCTTATTATTACCCTGTTAATTACGTTTTTAATCATATCGAGACAACGCATCAAGGTGAAACATAACGCGCTCGAAAAACAGGCCACAGAGAAAGAGTTGAGTTTTAAAAATAAAGAGTTGTCAATTAACCTGATGGCGCTGATGAAAAAAAATGAAATGCTTTCCGACATTTCAGGCAGGTTGATTGAGATTGAAAAAGAAGCAGTGGAAGAGGAAACCAAAGATGCCATCATAAAAATCAGCCATGAGTTAAGCATCGGTGCAGACGAGAAAATATGGAAAGAATTTTCGGTGCGATTCCAGGAAGTGCATAGCGGGTTCTATGAAGCATTGCTGGAAAAATTTCCGGATCTGACACAAAATGAATTAAAGCTTTGTGCATTTCTAAGGTTGAACATGTCAACCAAGGATATATCAGAATTAACCGGACAAACAAAACTCACACTTGAAAAGTCGAGGTACCGGTTAAGGAGAAAACTTGGTATCGCGAAATCTGATGTTAACCTTGTTACCTATCTATTACAAATTTGAGCATTCTTGTTATTGAGCACATGCCCTCGGGTATTATTTAGCAGCGATATGCATTTCTTGGCGCTATATTCATGCCGTTTGCGTAATTAATAGCTGTAGTTCAACTCCTTACCTTTATTCGATCATTCCTTTACAGAAGCGAAAAATGGCAATTCGGGCCATCAGACAGCCATTTGTCCAGTTATTGTATCGGTAACCATCGTATGCAATATAGTTTTTGTATGGGCTTGTTATTTTTTATTGCCTGATTGCTGATTGATATTTGCCCCTCTGAAAAACGCTAACCAAAATGTATGAAAAAACCAGGTGAAGATAAACCTCCCAAAGCCAAGACACCAGGAATCGCATTAGAAGAAAATAAAAAACGCTTGAGAAGGCTCGAAATCCAAAAAGATATTTTAAAGAAAATTATGGATCCGCTCACAGAACAGATACAAGAGGATTATGTGAAAGAAGCAGCGCTCAGGTCTGAAAGGGAAAAAAAATGTTGAAAAAGCGCTGATTCCTGCGGATTCATATTTTAAATAAAACCATTATAATTAATTAATAATCAATTCTAAATTTAAAACCAATGAGAGATTCAAAAAGAAAATTACTGCTTCTGTGTTTGGTTCTGCTTCAGAGTGCTATTATGTTTGGACAAACCGGCAATATACAGAACTTTGAAGATGATGAAGCCAACGCGGCCATGCTTCTTCCCGATTGTAGCGACAGAATAGTTCATTCAGATGCTGTATGGCCCGGAAACAAAAACACCACAGCGTTTGCCCGATCAACTGCATCTTACTCCACGACCCTGGACAGGAAATCGTCCGTTTCAGAACGATCACACAAAGAACCAAATCTTCCGCTCACCCCGATTTGCGGAACGAAAAATATTGGGCCGACCGGCGATTACCTTTCATTAACAGATGCATTTATTGACCTCAATGCCAATGGAATAAGCTGCACGGTGAACCTGGTCCTTCAGCCTGCCTACCTGTCGACAGTTGAAACTTTCCCTATACAGGTATCCTCCATTCCCGGAACTAATGCAACAAATACAGTGAATGTATATCCCTCATCGCCGGGACTAACCATTACCAGCAGCAACATTGAGGGCACCCTCAACCTGAATGGCGTAAAATACGTCTGTTTTGATGGCAGGGTAAATGCCATCGGGGCTATTACAGACCTTGTAGTTGAAAACACTTCCACTTCAGGTTATGCCATTCAGTTGATTAACAGCGCATCAAACAACACCATCCAGTATTGTATGGCGAAAGGTT
>CAIYZW010000488.1 GCA_903930725.1 uncultured Bacteroidota bacterium | reverse complement strand
CCAATCCCGAAATTGCCACTGGCGATGGTATAGCAATGGTACACAGAGCGCGAGGCGTTATCAGTGATATGGAATTTGTGCAGTTTCATCCCACAGCGTTGTATCATCCGGGCGACCGACCAACTTTCCTGATTACGGAGGCAATACGTGGTTATGGTGCAGTGTTGCGCACGCTTGATGGTAAGCAGTTTATGCAAAAATACGATGAACGTGGTTCGTTGGCGCCCCGCGACATTGTGGCACGTGCCATTGACAACGAAATGAAGATGCGTGGACATGATTTTGTGTATTTGGATGTGACCAAAATGGAAGCAGAGGAAACCAAAATCCATTTTCCTAATATTTATAAAAAATGCTTGGAATTAGGCATTGATATCACAAAAGATTATATTCCTGTATCGCCTACGCAGCATTATTTGTGTGGTGGCATAGTTGTTGACTTGAATGGAAGGTCATCCATCAATCGGTTGTATGCAGCCGGCGAATGTTCGTGCACAGGATTGCATGGCGCCAACAGATTAGCATCCAACTCGCTGATAGAAGCAATAGTATACGCCGATGCCGCCGTAAAAGATGCTGTGAAAATTATTGATACGTTGAAATTTAAAGACCAAATTCCCGATTGGAATGATGAAGGTACTTCGCTCCCCGAGGAAATGGTATTGATAACACAAAGTTTTAGGGAAGTGGAACAAATTATGAGCGCTTATGTGGGCATCGTACGATCTAATTTACGGTTGATTCGTGCCATGAACCGACTGGAAATTCTTTATAGAGAAACGGAACATTTATTCGAAAAATCGGTAGTATCACGTGAAATATGTGAGCTGCGAAACGTGATTAGTGTTTCCTATCTCATTATCAAACAGGCTCTTTTGCGTAAGGAAAGTAGAGGTCTACATTTTACGGTAGATTACCCCGCTCCTATGCGAAATGATAATTAAAAACACAATTGCAAAACTTATTCTCATGAAACATTTTATAACCCTTCTGTTAGTATTGATTTTTGGTGGTCTTGCTACTGCTCAAAACAATAGTAGGGTGGACACACGTTTTGCTGTCCAAAATACGATTGTAAAAATTGATGGGTCACAAAACTCCTTTGTAAAAGGAGAGAATGAAACATCACCAAGTGTGAATTCTCAAATTTCAGGAAATGAAAACGTTACTTTTAGCTCCACCCCTGAAGGTATTTTTGTGACAATACTGAGTGGTACCAACAAAATCAAACTTTTTGCTCTCACGGGCCAATTACTGCTGAATGGCGACTTGAAACAAGGCAGCTTTTTTATTCCCACCCGAAAAGGAATTTATTTTTTGAGGGTGAACAACAAGAGTTTTAAGGTGATATGTAAGTAGATGGTAGTCGCTAGTTAGTAGATGGTAGTCGCTAGTTAGTAGATGGTAGTCGCTAGATTGTAGATGCTAATAATTAAAAAGCCTGAAGGGCTTGAATGTGATTAGCCATAGGTGAAAACCTATGGATGAGGTAAAACATAAGGATAACAACAACAAAAACAAAAACATATATATTTAATGATTAAACACATCGTTTTTTTCGGATTGGTTGATACAGCCGAAGGCAAATCCAAGGCAGAACATGCACAAATAATTAAAACAGAATTAGAGAATCTGAAGCATCTCATTCCTGAAATAATAAATATAGAAGTTGGAATAAATCATGCCGATGCAGCTCCAGGCAATTCTGACATTGCTTTATATTCTGAATTCGAGAGCTTCGAAGCACTCAATACTTATATTAATCATCCCGAACACAAACGCGTGGCTGCCTACATTGGCAAAGTGAAAACTACACGTGCAGCTGTGGATTACGAAGTATAAAAATTGTACAAAGTCGACATCTAAGTCGGGGCGTGACTCCAAGTCACACTCCGACTTAGATGTCGACTTTGATATATAAACCGGAACAGATAACTATGGTAAGTCAATCAGTTAGAATAGCGACAGAAGCGGATATTGATTTGATTCACAATATCCTAGATATGGAACCATTCAAGTACAATGATGAAGTTCCGTATGAACAGTCGTGGATAGAACAATTGGTAATGAACGACCGCTGCCTGACGCTTGTATACGAAACCGAAGGGCAGTTGAAAGGCTTTATCAGTGGCGAAAAAATGGTGAGTGGTGGTATAATGATTTGGTTTTGTGCCGTAAAACCAGAATTTCAAAATAGTATTGTAGGGATTAAACTCTATCACGAATTTGAAAAAGTCTGTCGCAAAACGGGCGTAAAATCCATTCTGGCTTATGGTTACAAAACATCAGCCGATATGTTAGAGCGACTGAACTTTTACTCTAACGAAATGACTTATAGGGAGTTTTACAAACCGATGTGAGGTATATTCCAAGTTGGGGCGCGACTCCAAGTTATACTCTGATTACTGCATCCAAGTTGGGGCGCGACTCCAAGTCGCACTCCGACTAAATTGTCATTTCAACTGCTTTCAATTTCCAGCCAGCATAACCCACCAATAATACCAACAAAATCCAAAATCCATCTCCTACCGGAATTGGATCTCCAATAGGTTCATCGCCAGGAGTTCCAATTGCAGTCTCTAGGGTGCCTGGATCGCCTGGCGTACTTACACCATCAAGTTTCATTGGCCCGCTAGCCAACAGACCTTCGTCTGTAGGATTTAATTCGGTAGTCAAAGTGGCAAAACCTTGTTTTTTATTATCGTCATCTTCACTGTTTTTACTTACATTACTTAAATTACTTATATTTGCCAAATTGGTTGCATTGCTTACATTGTTGACATTGCTAGAGTTTCTGGCGCTAGAAAAAGAAACCAATCCTAAAACAGATATCGAGGTGCTATTTGCATTATTATTGTTTTTGCTCAGAGCTTTGGTTACATGATTTATAAAACTTCTATTGACTGATTGTTATGCGTGCGTAACGGGAACGCTGCGAAGTTGCTTGGGCTGCGGAATGGGGAACAGGTGTGGAT
>CAIYZW010000487.1 GCA_903930725.1 uncultured Bacteroidota bacterium | reverse complement strand
TTTTACTCTGCTTTCTTCTCTGCTTTTTTTTCTTCGGCTCTGAGAGCTTGTAATTTTTGGAATTTTTCGTCTCCAATGGCAGCTTTCAATTCAGCACTTTGTTTCTTTTGAAGCTCTTTCATTTTTGGTTTGAACTCCGCATTTTCTTTGTCCATACTTTTACTGAATTCCTTTTTTTCAGCATCTTGCTTTTCAAGCAAAGTTGTAACTGTTGCTTTTTCGGCTGCGCTCAACCCTAAATCGGTTGCCATTTTTTCTACACGAACCTCAATACTTGCTCCTTTGGCTTTTTTCTCTTTGTTTTCTTGTGCTTTTATTGTAGATGCGAACATCAACAACGCAGCGAACATAAAAATTGCATACTTTTTCATACTGTTTTTTTAATTGTTAAATAATAATTGATTTGAGAAATTTAGCGATTATATTTATTAAGTGTAAAAATTAGAACTTTTCAATCTCAATCAAGTGAAAAGTATCATCTTCGTTATCTTCGTTCACAAGCGAAAAATCACTGTTTTTATGACCTTTGTTCGCAAATTCACCATCTTTAATGTCGAAAGTTACTTCAACCCACTTTTTACTATTTGTTTTGGTAATAGTTGTCCCTATTTTATCCGAATCTGATTTCGAATCGTACCGAAAAGAGAATTTCCCGGATCCTTCGTCGAGGTAAATCATTTTTATAATTACCGATTTAGACTTGGATTTTTTAGGTGAAAATTCGTCATTCAAATCGAAACACATCCTATTTCGTCCACTTACATTTTCAAATCCCCTTGCATAACGGCCATAAGGCTGATTCTCAGGGCCTACCCTCCAATACCCTACACTGGTTTTATTTGCATCGATTTGAGTAATGAACCGGTTGTAATTTCGGGCAATAAGGCCAAACCCAACATCATTCATCGCTTTCGCCTCGAAGAGATAATCCGACCCTTTAAGAGTGGTTGCGGCATTGATATCACCAATTTTAGCTCCGTGGTCTTTGAATTCAGATTCAATTTTCCACATTCGATCTGCGTTATTCTGCACGGCCTTTCCATATTTTTTTTCGGGAAAGCGGACAGTATCTGCTGCATCGAGCACATCACGAAGGGCAATAAAGGCATACGGACTAGTTTGCGGCAATTTGTAGTAGGAGTATCTATTCGCAAACGAAAAAGCGGCATCATATTTACCGGTTTTTACGGTTTCGTAATCTACCTCCCAAAGATCGAGTCCACGGTCAACTGTAGAAATAGCAGTCCAGTAATAATTCCAAACAGGATTTTCCTTAAAAATACCGCCTTGTGCAAATTTAGAAAACTCACCACGTACAAAATCTGGCTTTTTTCCGTTCAATCCAAAAAATGGAGGTCTTAGCTCCTTATCCTGAACAATTTCACCATTAGTCTGATATCCTATGGCAATTGTGAATTGCTGCTTGCGGAGTTCAATTTGGTAGTTTTGGCGAAGCCAGTTAGCATAAAGTTGTTCGCCTGCTTTTGAACCATTTGCTTTTACCTTTCCGGGTTCGCTTTCATCCGCCACATTAAACAGAAATTTGATGTGTTTCAGTTCCGGTTTGTTGAAGGCTTCATAAAACCGTTTTGTAGCTCCGCTGCAGAATTCTAAATATTGCTGTGCACTGATTTTATATTCAGGGTTTTGCGGAGTTCCCTTGTAAAGTTGCCTATCGCCTGTTGAACCAAAGGCAGGTTGTATGAATGCAAAAACATTTCGCTCTTCTTCCGTGAGAGAGGCAATGTGATCCGCCAGTTTGCCAATGAATCGATGGAAATAAGAAATATAATTTGGATTGAGGTAAAATGGATAAAAATCTCTCTTATTACCTCCGGTTGTAATCACTTTAGGCACTCCTTTTTCATATATCCATTCAGGCGAGTCAGGTCCTGTCCATAGGACGAAATAGTAAAAATATTTACCCTTAAGAGCATTTCGGATATGAACATCCAACCTTGTCCAGTCAAATATCCCATCATTGGACTCAATATCACTCCATTTTATCCTATCTGCCTCACCTTTTATGAAAGGGAATCTTTTTGTATCAATTGTATTATTTCGACCGTTGGTGTAAAATCCTGCCCAATCAGGTCTTTCAATCGATTGAACCAAACCTCTGCTAAAAAATAAAGTAATAAGGAGTAAAAATGTGGTACGTTTCATAAAGTACGGGCTATCAAATAAATATGACTGAATTATAAAAATCAGTTTAATACTTTATGATTTTCTGGTTAATAACAGGTCGGGCGTTC
>CAIYZW010000486.1 GCA_903930725.1 uncultured Bacteroidota bacterium | reverse complement strand
CCGGTTCCGGAAGTTGTCCATGTCACAGTACCCTGATGTGTTGCAGTCCCAGCCAAAGTATGTGTAGTTCCCTGGCAAATGGTTGCATCAGTCCCGGCGTTTGCAGTCGGTGTTTTTTGAATTGAAAGTAACACACAATCGTTGGCTTCAAAAGTATAGGGTGCTTCAGGCATTGCTTTGAGGCAAAGTTGAACAGTACCTGAAGATTTATCCAATGGCCCGGGAGTATAAACCGGATTCAATAGGGCAATATTATTAAAAGTGCCATCTCCGCTTGTTGACCAAACCAACGCGCTGTAGTTGGTTGCAGCAGCATTCGTCAGACTGAAATTTCCGTTTTCACAAATTGTGGCATCTTCACCAGCAAAAGCAGTGGGACCACCTGTAGGATTATAGAAGGAAAGAACTACATTATCCGAAACAGAATTACAATAAGCATTAAAGGCCGTAAGTGTCAGTGTTACCGTTCCGCTATTGATGTCCATAGTTCCAGGCGTATAAAAAGTATGCAAAACGTTTACATTATCAAAAACACCGTCGCCTGAGGTACTCCAGATAATTGATGTCGCATTTAGGACAAAAGCATTTTCGGTGGAGTAGGTACTTCCGGGTAAAACATTCGCATCAGCACCGGCATTTGCTGTTGGTGCTTTTTGAATTGTGAGAATTTTGCTGTCCGGAACAGCCGCTGTACAAGGAGATATTCCGGATGCTGTTAAAGTTAAAGTTACTGCACCTGCTGTTACATCGGCTGCACTGGGCGAATAAACCGGGTTAAGAATTGTAGTTGAACTAAATGTCCCGGTTCCTGAAGTTGTCCATGAGAAACTTACATTATTTGAAACAGTTCCGTTAACCTGATGTGTGCTTCCTTCGCAAATGGTAGCATCATTTCCGGCATTGGCAACGGGTGCTTTTTGAATGACAAGCGTTTTGGTATCTGAAGCAGTAATTGTGCAAGGCGAAATCGCTGATGACGTCAAAGTTAACGTTACCGAGCCTGCCGAAACATCAAAAGTTCCGGGCGTGTAAACTGGGGTTAGTGAGCTTGTCGAACTATAAGTTCCGTTTCCTGAAGTCGTCCAGCTTAATGTTCCAAAATTTGTTGCACTGCCGGCCAAAGTATGTAAGCTTCCCTCACAAATGGAAGCATCAGCTCCGGCATTGGCAGTTGGGTTCTTTTGAATAATCAGCGTTTTGCTGTCTGAAAATGCAGCAGTACACGGTGAAATTGCCGAAACTGTCAAAGTCAGTGTTACTGTTCCAGCTGATACATCGGCCGTTCCTGGAGTATAAACCGGGGTTAGTGAACTTGTCGAACTAAATGTCCCAGTTCCTGAAGTTGTCCATGCTACAGTCCCCGGATTAGTTGCCATCCCGGCCAAAGTATGGGTACTTCCCTGGCAAATGGTGGCATCAGTCCCGGCATTTGCAGTTGGGTTCTTTTGAATGATCAATGTTTTGTTATCTGAAACAGAGCCTGTACAAGGCGAAATTGCAGATACCGTAAAAGTAAAGGTTACTGATCCTGCAGCTATATCTGCAGGACTCGGTGTGTAAATCGGATTTAACGCAGCAGGATTATTAAAGGTCCCGGTTCCCGAAGTTACCCAGGCTACACTTCCCTGATTTGTTGCTGTTCCGGCCAAAGTATGTATGTTTCCCTGGCAAATGGATGCATCAGCCCCGGCATTGGCTGTTGGTGTTTTTTGAATGATCAGGATTTTAAAATCTGAACCAGAAACCGTGCAGGGCGAAACTGCTGAAGCTGTCAATGTTAGGGTCACTGTTCCGGCTGTTATATCAGCATTGCTGGGCGTATAAACCGGGGTTAGTGAGCTTGCCGAACTAAATGTCCCGGTTCCTGAAGTCGTCCAGGTTACAGTTCCCTGATTAGTTGCCGTCCCGGCCAAAGTATGGGTACTTCCCTGGCAAATAGTAGCATCAGAGCCGGCATTTGCAGTTGGGTTTTTTTGAATAATCAGAATTTTGCTATCAGAAATTGAAGCTGTACAAGGCGAAACCGCTGATGCTGTCAAAGTTAGCGTTACTGTTCCTGTTGCAATATCCAAATTTCCGGGTGTGTAAACCGGATTAAGAATTATAGTTGAACTAAACGTTCCGTTACCGGAAGTTGTCCAGGCAATAGTTCCCTGATTTGCTGCTGTTCCGGCCAAAGTGTGCGTACTTCCCTGGCAAACGGTAGCATCAGCTCCAGCATTTGTTGTCGGGTTCTTTTGAATAATAAGAGTCTTACTATCTGTAACAGAAGCTGTGCAAGGCGAAACTGCTAAAGCAGTTAAAGTTAAGGTCACTGTTCCAGCTGCAATATCTAAATTTCCAGGCGTGTAGACCGGGGTAAGTGAGCTCGTCGAACTAAAGGTTCCGTTTCCAGACGTAGTCCAGGATAGAGTTCCATAGTTTGTTGCAGTTCCGGCCAAAGTGTGTGTACTGCCCTGACAAATTGTAGCATCCGAACCTGCATTTGCAGTTGGTGTTTTTTGGATAATCAGGGTTTTACTATCCGAACTGGAACTTGTACAAGGCGAAACTGCCGAAACTGTCAAAGTTAAAGTTACTGTTCCAGTCCCAATATCTAAAAATCCAGGTGTGTAAACCGGGGTTAGTGAGCTTGTCGAACTAAAGGTTCCGTTTCCTGATGTTGTCCAGGTCACAGTTCCATAGTTTGTTGCTGTCCCAGCCAAAGTGTGCGTACTTCCCTGACAAATGGTGGCATCCAAACCTGCATTTGCAGTTGGTGTTTTTTGGATTATCAGAGTTTTGCTATCGGAAACAGTACCGGTGCAAGGTGAAACCGGGTTAGCAGTTAAAGTTAAAGTCACACTTCCAGTCGTTTCATCGGCAGTGCTGGGCGAATAAACCGGGTTTAAAATTGTTGCCGAACTAAATGTCCCGGTTCCGGAGGTTGTCCAGGCAATGGTTCCCTGATTTGAAGCAGTGCCGGCCAAAGTATGGGTGCTCCCCTGACAAATGGTGGCATCCGAACCTGCATTTACTGTTGGTGTTTTTTGGATGATAAGGATTTTACTATCCGAAACAGAAGCAGTACAAGGGGTAAATGGGTTTGCCGTTAAAGTTAAGGTCACAGTTCCAGTCGTAACATCGGCAGTACTGGGAGAATAAATCGCGGTAAGTGAGCTTATCGAACTAAAAGTACCGGTTCCGGATGTTGACCAGATTACGCTTGCGTTATTCGTAGCAGTGCCAGCCAAAGTATGTGTGCTGCTCTGGCAAATGGTGGCATCGGTTCCGGCATTGGCCGTTGGCGTTTTTTGGATAACCAGCGTTTTGCTATCTGAAACTGAGGTTGTACAAGGCGAAATAGCAGATGCCGTCAGAGTGAGGGTTACCGTACCTGCGGCAATATCATTAGTCCCTGGCGTATAAACCGGATTTAATATTGTGGTCGAACTAAAAGTACCATTTCCTGAAGTTGTCCAGGCTAAAGACCCATAATTTGAAGCAATTCCTACCAAAGTTGGTGTGCTTCCCTGGCAAATTGTTGCATCGGTTCCGGCAT
>CAIYZW010000485.1 GCA_903930725.1 uncultured Bacteroidota bacterium | reverse complement strand
GAAATAATTTATCAACCAGAATAAGGAATTATAGATGAAAGTATTGATGTTCGGCTGGGAGTTTCCACCACATATCACAGGAGGTTTAGGTACTGCTTGTTATGGTTTAACCAAAGGTTTGGCCAAACAAAACGTTGATGTCATCTTTGTGGTTCCCAAAGCTTATGGCGACGAGGACCAATCGGCAGTGCGGCTTGTAAATGCCAGCGACATGATTGTTGACACTGCTGATACTGATTATCAGGAATTCTGGAAAAAAATAACCTACATGGAAATTGGCTCAAACCTGATTCCTTATGTAGGCCCTGAAGAATTTAAACGATATGCCGAGGAAAACCAACTTGACGAAGTTACACTTGACGAAAAAGTTTATCGTACCAAGTTTACCTTTTCAGGAAAATACGGCAAGGACCTGTTATCAGAGGTTTCGCGTTATGCGCTGATTGGTGCCGGCATTGCCAAAAAATCAGAATTTGATATTATTCATGCCCACGACTGGCTTACTTACCCAGCCGGTATTGCAGCAAAAAAGGTCACAGGCAAACCACTCGTTGTGCATATGCACGCCACCGAATTCGACCGTTCGGGCGAAAATGTTAACCAGGACGTTTACGATATCGAGCGTAAAGGCATGGAAGAAGCCGATCGTGTTATTACCGTAAGTAATTTTACCCGTGCCATCGTTATCGAAAAATACGGCATAAATCCGGATAAAATTTTTACCGTTCACAACGCCGTCGAACCCAGCGATACCGAAGTTGGCGAATACAATCGTCATGTAAAAGAAAAAGTGGTTACTTTCCTTGGTAGGCTTACCTTCCAGAAGGGACCGGAATATTTTGTCGAGGCTGCCGCGATGATTCTAAAACGCGATAAAAACGTTCGTTTTGTAATGGCAGGTACCGGCGACATGATGAACAAAATGATTAAACGGGTTGCCCAGCTTCATATATCATCAAATTTCCATTTTACCGGATTTTTAAAAGGTGGCGATGTTGACAAAATGTTCGCGCTCAGCGATGTTTTTGTAATGCCGTCGGTTTCCGAGCCTTTTGGAATTGTGCCTCTGGAAGCCATGCGCTCCAACGTTCCTGTGGTTATTTCAAAACAATCGGGCGTTTCCGAAATCTTAAAACACGCCCTTAAGGTTGATTTCTGGGACACAAATGGCCTGGCTGATGCCATCTGGGGACTTTTACACTACAATTCGTTGTATAAAATGTTTATTAAATACGGTAAAAATGAGGTTGATAATCTTAAATGGGACAATGCAGCCTTCAAGGTTACCGAAGTTTATAATTCATTGTTCAAGTAAAAATTGCTAATAAAACATATAAATTCAAGATAAAGATGAGGTCAATTTGCTTTTATTTCCAGGTTCATCAACCCTTCAGACTCAGAACCTACCGTTTTTTTGATATAGGCGAAAATCATTATTATTTCAATGATTTCGAAAACAGCCATATTATGCGCCGGATAGCCCAGCGAAGCTACCTGCCTATGAATGACTTACTTTTGAAACTTATGAAAAAGCATGGCAAGGCCTTCAAAGTCAGCTTTTCGATTACCGGAACAGCCCTCGAACAGTTTGAAGCCTACGCTCCCGAAGTTATCGAAAGCTTTAAAAAGCTTGCTGCAACCGGAAATGTTGAATTTTTGGCCGAAACTTACGCACACTCGCTTTCATCGGTTAAAAGCAAAACCGAATTTAAAAAACAGGTGGAGCTTCATAGCAAAAAAATTGAAGAACTCTTTGGCCAAAAACCAAAAGTTTTTAGAAATACAGAGTTGATTTATTCCGACGAAATTGGTGAGATGGTTTACGATATGGGTTATAACACCATGCTTACCGAAGGTGCCAGGCATATTTTGGGATGGAAAAGCCCAAACTACATGTATTGCAACGCCCGGAATCCAAAATTAAAAGTATTACTTAAAAATTACCGGCTCAGCGATGATATTGCCTTCAGGTTTTCGCACCACGGCTGGCCTGAATGGCCGCTTACTGCCGACAAGTTTGTAGGTTGGCTCAATGATGTGGATGCTAAAGAAGAAGTCGTTAATCTGTTTATGGATTACGAAACCTTTGGTGAGCATCAATGGAAAGAAACCGGCATTTTCGATTTTATGTCGTCATTACCCGGAAAAGTTTTAAAAGATTCGCCTTATACATTTGCAACGCCGTCAGAGTTGGGCGAGAAAATGCAACCGGTTTCAGCCATTCACGTTCAACACCCCATTTCGTGGGCAGACGAAGAACGCGACCTCACTGCCTGGCTTGGCAACGAAATGCAGGACGAAGCTTTCGATACACTTTACCAACTCGAAGAAAAGGTAAGCAAATGTTCCGACCCCGAAATTCATCGCGACTGGCACAACCTTCAGAACAGCGACCATTTTTATTACATGTGCACCAAATGGTTCTCCGATGGCGATGTTCACAAATATTTCAATCCTTACAATTCGCCTTATGAGGCATTTATCAACTACATGAATGTTCTTTCAGATTTTATTATTCGTGTAAACGACAACTGCAACGCCGAAAGTGGTGAATTTGATAAACTCCTCGAAAAGACCGAAGAATTGGGTAAAGAAATTGAATCGGTTGCCCGGAAAACCTTCAAAAAGACAGCCAGCAAAGTAAAAGCTGTTTTTGAGGATGAAAAAGGAAAAGCATATTCCTTCGAGGAAATTAAAGATATGTCCAACGAACGGCTGAAAAAACTCGTCAAAGAGGTTGATGTCGAAAACTGGGTTTATGCCCTCAAGGATGCCGGTGAAGAATTTACGGAAAAAATTGTTCCCAACTTCTCTAAAAAAGCTGCTCAGGAATACGAAAAGCTCAAAGAAGAAATTAAGGTTCGCAAAACCGACATAGAGGCAAGCCGCAAAAGCATCACCGAAAAAATCTCGAAACTATTTTCTTAGATGCTAAAAATCATTTAATTATAAAAGAGCTAAGGCTATCTTTCCCAGGTAGCCTTTTTCTGTTTTAATGAGAAAAATATAAATAACGATCAGATAAATATTTACTTAAGATGACACAAGAAGCACTCAACAAGCCAAACTATATTTTCGAAACAAGTTGGGAAATCTGTAACATGATTGGCGGAATCTACACGGTTCTTTCGACCAAAGCGCCCATCATGAAGAACGAATTTGGCGACAATTATATCACCATCGGGCCTGATGTGTGGAAAGAAACCCGCAGTAACCCCGATTTTATCGAAGATCGCACACTGTTTGCTGCCTGGCGTGAAAAAATGGCCATCGAAGACCTCCACTTCCGCATTGGCCGCTGGAACATCGAAAGCCAACCTATTGCTATTTTAGTTGATTTTACCGCACTTTTTGCCGAAAAAGACAAGATATTCTTTCATCTCTGGGAAAAGTTTAAAGTTGATTCGCTTAGCGGACAATGGGATTATATCGAACCAACACTCTTTGGCATCGCTGTTGGCAAGGTTATCGAAAGTTTTTATGCATTTTACCTTTCGCCTTCCGATAAAGTTGTTGCACATTTTCATGAATGGATGACCGGCACCGGCGTTCTTTATCTGAACGAAAACCTGCCACAGGTTGCTACTGTTTTTACCACCCATGCAACCACGATTGGCCGGTCAATTGCCGGAAATGGACTTCCGCTGTACTCAAAAATTGACCAATACAATGGCGAAAGTATGGCTCGTCAGTTTGGGGTTATTTCCAAATTTTCGCTCGAGAAAAGTGCCGCCGCCAACGCGGATGCCTTTACCACCGTTAGTGCGATTACCGCCCTGGAGGCTGAAAAACTTCTAAACGAAAAAGTTGATGTTATTACACCAAATGGCTTTTCGGCTTCGCTGCTTTACAGCAACGAAGTATTTGAAATAAAGCGCAAAACAGCCCGTGAAAACCTTGTTGATGTTGCTGAAGCACTTCTGAATCAGGAAATTCCGTCAGATGCGTTTTTGGTAATTACCAGCGGCAGGTACGAATTCAGAAATAAAGGAATCAATCTTTTTATTGATGCGCTCGGCAAACTAAGCCGCCAGAACCCAGACAGGTTAATTCTTGCCTTTGTTAAAATCCCGGCTAATCACACAGGTCCAAGGCACGATTTAATTGGCCGCATTGGTTCACCTGATTTTAAAAATCCCATCACCAACCAATATTTAACCCACGGCTTGTATGATGAAGGCCACGACGCGATTCTGAGGAAAATCCGTGAAAACAATTTACAAAATTTCCCAACCGACAAGGTCAAGATAATATTTGTTCCAGCCTACCTCAACGGCAATGATGGAATTTTTGATCTAACTTATTATGACCTCCTGCCAGGCTTCGACCTTACAGTTTTCCCGTCGTATTACGAACCGTGGGGCTACACTCCACTCGAAAGTATTGCTTTCAGAGTGCCGACAATCACGACTTCGCAGGCAGGTTTTGGTCAATGGGTAGCCACCGGATTTCCAAATTCACACCCAAGCGTTTATATCGCCAACAGGTTGGATGATAACGATCAGGACGTAATTAACGAAATCGCGATTGCCATCAGTAAGTTCGAAAACCACTCAACCGAAGAGGTTTCGAAAATAAGGGAAGAGGCACATTATATTGCAAGCCATACGATTTGGGAGATTTTTATATCAAACTATCGTGAAGCTTACTCAAAAGCATTAGAAAAAGTTGACCTGAGAATAGATATTTTTCCAGCCAGGTTTATCTTAGAGAAAAAAGTACAGTTAACCGAAGCTCCATCCCAGGATATTCCAGTGTGGAAAAGGGTAGTGATCGAGCCAAGTATCCCACAAAAGCTGAAAGGCTTGCAGGAACTCTCGCGCAATCTTTGGTGGTCGTGGAATTTTAAAGCTACCGAGTTGTTCAAATCCATCAATCCTAAAATCTGGGAAGAATCGCACCATAACCCGATTATACTGCTCGATTCGTTAAATGTTTACCAGTGGCGCGCACTCGAAAATGATGCAAGTTTTATCGAACGTTACCTCGAGACTTATCTCAAATTTCAAAAATATATCGATGATGGCAAAAACAGGCCTGCCAATCAGGTTGCGTATTTTAGCATGGAATATGGCCTCCATCAATCGCTGAAAATATATTCGGGTGGCCTGGGAATTCTTGCCGGCGACTATTTAAAAGAATGTAGCGATTCCAACGAAAACCTTGTAGCTATTGGACTGATTTACAGGTTTGGCTATTTCCAGCAGAGCATCTCGCTTTTTGGCGACCAGGTTGCCGATTACCAGCCCCAGAATTTCTCGCAACTGCCTATTCACAAGGTTTACAATGAAGCAGGCGTACAACTCAAAATCAGCATCGAG
>CAIYZW010000484.1 GCA_903930725.1 uncultured Bacteroidota bacterium | reverse complement strand
TTTTACTGATTACTTACAGGTGTGCGTTGGCCATTCCCTGAAATTCGTTGATTCCTGATAGCTAATTAGGGAAATTGGTTTTTGGCATCAATCAGGTGGTTAGTGCTGTTGTTTATTTGGTTTTGTGGTTTAAATTTGCAGGAAACTTCCTCACATTCTTCCAACCTTCAATTGGGCATACTAAACCTGGGTGGGAGCATTTCTTTTTTTGATGATGAAAGATAATGCATAAAAAACTTTTTTTTATTTTAGTGGCTCAATTAAGTTCACCACATTTTGTAACCTAATCAAGCGTATTACGATGAAAAAATCAGTTACCTTTTTCTTACTGATGCTCATTGCCTCAGTAATGGCTGCACAATCTCCACAGGCCTTCAAGTATCAGGCCGTTGCCCGCGATGGAAATGGCGATCCTGTCATTAATCAGGATATTGCTGTAAAAATCTCAATCCTTTCAGGAAGTGAAACCGGTCCTGCTGTTTACAGCGAACTGCACGAAATCCCAACCAACCAGATGGGCTTGTTTACACTTGAGATAGGGAATGCCACTTTTATTCTGTCTGGGAATTTTTCTGAAATCGGATGGGGTTATTCAACACATTTTCTGAAAACAGAAATTGATATTACCGGTGGTTCAAACTACCAGTTGATGGGTGTTTCGCAATTATTGTCGGTGCCGTATGCACTTTATGCCAACGAGGCCGGGAATGCTGAGAATTATACCGGAGGCGTGGGCATAAATGTTTCAAACGGTGTAATAACGAACACCGCCCCCGACCAAAATGTAACGATCGCTCCGGGAAATGGAATTTCGACCACAGGCACCTATCCGAATTTTATGGTTACCAACACCAATCCCGATCAAAATGTAACCCTTTCTTCAGGATATGGAATCACAACCTCCGGCACATATCCAAATTTTACCATTACCAATGCAAAACCCAATGCCACCCATACCGGAGATGCGTCGGGAGCTACTGAATTGACTGTAACAGGTATTCAGGGTAGAAATGTTTCCAATGCAGCACCTACCCTTAACCAGGTTTACAAATGGGACGGAACCCGGTGGATGCCTTCAACATTGGATCCATACACAGCAGGAACCGGAATTAATATTTCCAGTAACGTTGTTACTAATACTGCGCCCAATGCTACACATACCGGAGATGCAACCGGAGGCTCGGCGCTGACAGTAGAAAAAATCCGGGGGAGAACAGTTTCATCAACAGCACCGACAACCGACCAGGTTCTACAATGGAATGGATCCCAATGGACCCCAACAACCCTTGCGGCTCCTTCCGAAGACTGGTCTTTGACAGGAAACTCGGGTACATCTCCAACAACAAATTTTATAGGAACTACCGATAATACAGCCTTCAAAATTAAAGTGGCCAACCAAAAAGCCGGTTGGCTCGATCCTTATTACGCTTCAAGTACCAGCTTTGGTTATCAGGCACTTAATGTAATCACCACCGGACAATATAATACTGCTTTTGGTTATAATTCTCTTAAAGCCAACACCACCGGAAATTTCAATACTGCCTCAGGACATGAATCGTTATATTCAAACACCGAAGGAAATGGAAATACCACCACAGGCGATCATTCTATGTTTTCCAATATCACAGGAAGTTACAATACAGCCGTTGGTTTCAATACACTGCGATCTAATACCGAAGGATCCCGTAATTCAGCATTTGGACAAGCGTCTATGTACGCCAACACCACCGGAAATTACAATGTTGCATTTGGATACCATACTCTTAATTTGAATACTGAGGGCTATTCAAATGTCGCAATAGGCACCAGGGCTTTGTACTGCAATACAATACAGAGTAATTTAGTAGCCATTGGTGATTCAGCGCTTTACAACAATGGAACCGGAGCAACCATTTATTCAGCAAAATTCAATACTGCAGTTGGATCTAAAGCGCTCTATGCAAACACATTGGCTTCCAATAACACTGCAGTAGGATATGAAGCATTATATTCAAATACTTCCGGTAGCGGAAATAACGCATTTGGTTGTAAAGCCCTCGATGCTAATAGTACTGGCTATGATAATGTTGCAATAGGTGAGAATTCGCTTACTAATAATACTCAAGGTCATCACAATAACGCACTTGGGAATTATAGTCTGGTAGCAAATTTAACTGGGAATTATAATACAGCAAACGGTTACGGCTCACTGATTGGTAATACAGCGGGAGAATACAACACGGCTTATGGTTATCAATCAGGTGACTACATTTCGACAGGTGACAATAATACTGCCGTTGGAGCCAATGCCCTTTATAATGTGAATATTGGCAGCAATAATACTGCCATTGGAACCGATGCTGGGTATATCGGTAACGCCTATAGTAATACCACTTGTGTGGGATATCAAGCCGGTAATACAGTTATTGGCGGAAATAAAGTTGCCATTGGCAATACCTCAGTTACCTGGATTGGTGGTCAGGTAAACTGGAGTATTTTTAGCGATGAAAGGATCAAGGAAAATGTGAAAGAGGATGTGGCCGGACTTGCATTTATTAACAGATTAAGGCCTGTTACCTACAATCTTAATATTCACAGGCAAAATGAGATGTTTAAAAAAGACAGGAAAGAATCATCGGACTGGCCCGGAAAATATGACATCGAAAACATTCGTATGACTGGTTTCATTGCCCAGGAAGTGGAAAAAGCAGCCCTTGATGCCGGTTACGATTTCAGTGGAATCGAAAAACCCACCGAAGACGGCCTCTACAGCCTCCGCTACAGCGACTTTGTGGTACCACTGGTGAAGGCGGTGCAGGAGCAGCAGGTTCTGATTGATCATTTGCAAACAACAAATGAAGAATTGCGCACCAAAACCGATGAATTGCAAAGGCAGATTGATGAATTAAAAACACTCATCAGTGGCGGGGTGGATCATTAAAACCAATCCGGTAAATCTGTTGTGATCAAAGGTCGGGATGCCGCGACATAACATTTTCCTTTTCTGAAGGTTACTCTATAAGCAGGTATTTCAGACTTTATTTCTGTTTTTGGTGGAGTTTGTGCCTTTGCTTTTCAATGCAAATGTGAAAAGATTTTACCACGAACCTGCCCGACTACCGGCGGGTGCGCTGAGAACACGGATTAGTTATTTGCTTTGCGCTCTGCGCTCTGCAAAAATGGGTGTTAGCTGGGTGTAGGAGTTTTGTGTTTCCCTAGTTCATTCCTGTTCTCTAGCCGGCAGAAATGCTTCGACATATTCCTTGCCGTTAAAGATAAAGTGTTTGATTTCTCCAAAATTATTTTCGTTCCACTCCGCGGCGTAACTTTTTGTTTCGATATCGAAATAGGCTTTATTGCTTGTAACAATCCGCATACACGAATATCCCTCAATGTATTCAACATCTTGCGGATAATCGTTGTAATGCTCATAGCTGATAAACTCAAAAACAGGTTCAAAGCCGTCAGCAACTTCCGTAAAAACTGTTTTTGTTTCCATGTCGTGACCACCATTGCCGGAATAACTGGTATGGATGATAGCTGCATATTTATTGTTGGTTCCAATGCGCACAATTTCGCATCCCTCCGGTTCCATTGCCCAATCACTTCCAGATCCGAAAGCAAGGTGTTTGTTTGTCATCATCCAGTATTCGCACTGTTTCTGAAATTCAAATAAGCTAACCCTACCACAGGCAGCATGACAAAGGTTAGCAGTGTTATTGGAAAAAATGATGACGATCAGTTTTTTGAAAGGCGTTGGCTCCGAAGGAAATTGTTGTGTAAAAATCGTTTCGTGGTAAAGACTGTAAACATCTTCCTGACCGAATTCCTGATTCCAGTTAAAATCTTCCAGTTCGGTTTCTATCTTTTCGATTATCTCAGTAGGCAGTGGAATTTCGTCATTTTTCAACCGATTAAAGTCAATTTCGATTGTATCCTGTTGTGGGTAATACATTTCTTCCGGATAATCCTCATAAGTTGTTTCAAAACTGTCGGTGGATGGCTCCATTACGAACTTATTTTTCAAAGTGTCGTAATTTAGCAGAAGAAGTAAAGCAATGATAATTATCATCAGCATACTATTGATGATAAGCAGAATTTTGGTTGATTGGGTTTTCATGGATTTTGTTGTTTTTTAATTTTTAATCAGGAATTACGTTGGTTTTTGTTGTTCGGTTATTCGATACAAAAATAAATTTAATTCGATTTTAGCCCCAACTTCACGGAAAATTTCGATGTTAAAAACTGATGCATCTTCGATCTTGAAAATGGCACCAATCTTTGATAAATGACTGTAGAATTATTTTTGGAGGCTATTGTTCATACTTTGCGACATTCATGGTTTACTTTCATCATTTGACGCACTTAATCCCGTTAGCCGTAATAATTCTGGCGCAAAATTCATCATCAAAGGCTCGGCGGCCAACTATTAGCAATCCTTGCAAACTGTCACCGGCCAAACATAGAACCTTGATTGCACAATCCCCGATATCAAAATGGTCACCCAACCCGGCAAACAATAATCCTGAAAAGTCACTAATCGTCATTACCCTTAATCCTGATCTCAGGATAATCGAGTTAAATTTTGATAAAAAACTAAAATATATTGATAAACAATAAATAAATATTATTTTTGCATCATAATTTAAATCTTAAAAGTTATGACAAAGAAAAATGATTTTATTTTAAAAGTATTAAATGTAGTATCATGGATAATTTTCATTGGGTTATGCATTGAGGCAGGAGCCTTAATTTTCAATTTTATTTTTACCCTTTTCAAACCAATTGCCACCCATAACATTTATAAGGGGTTAAACCTTTCGGAGATGTACGAAAACCAATTTGCTCATTTTATTGGGGTAGTGAGTTTTGTTGTTGTTCTTTCTTTACTTAAGGCTTATTTGTTTTACCTGGTTGTAAAAATCTTCATGAAATTAAATCTGGTAAAACCTTTTGATGTCGAGATAGCCAAACTGATAGAAAAGATAAGCTTTGAAGCGTTTACCATTGCAATTGTAAGCATTGTAGCACATGAATACACAAAGGAGCTCATTCAATCAGGGTACGAGGTTAGCCATATCGAAGAATATTGGAACGATACTGCAGCTTTTCTGATGATGGCAGCCATTATATTTGTGATTTCACAGATCTTCAAAAAAGGCATCGAATTACAAAACGAAAACGATTTAACAGTTTAAGCCATGCCCATAATTGTAAACTTAGATGTGATGATGGCCAAACGGAAAATTTCGTTGAATGAACTTGCTGGAAGAGTTGATTTGACTTTATCTAATCTTTCGATCTTAAAGACTGGTAAGGCAAAAGCAATCCGTTTCAGCACCCTCGACGCAATTTGTAAAGCCTTAAACTGTCAGCCCGGCGACATATTGGAATACGCAGACGACAAAGGAGCAACGAACCAATAAAAAAATATTGATCGCCGCCGCCATTATGAACAGTGGAATTTAGTTGTAACCGTTTTTAACCAACTGAATTAAAACTTAGCCAGGAAAACTTACTTTTGTATTCAATCAAAAGTAGCCAGAATACTTTTTTAGGCTGGTTACCAGCGGTTTTGTTCTGATTTTGTCGCAAGTTATCTGGATAAACATTTTGTAATTATCAATCAACAATATGAAAGCATTAGTAGTTGGAGCAAGCGGTGCAACCGGTAAACTGCTGGTTGAGCAACTGTTAAATATGGGACAGGAGGTTAAGGTTATGGTTCGTCCGTTTTCAAAAATACCTGACAAGTGGCGGAACAATGACCAGGTTTCGATAATCCAAGCCACTATTTCGGAGATTAGTGAGGAGGACATGGCAAATTATGTAAAAGATTGCCAGGCTGTGGCTTCCTGCCTTGGGCACAATATTACCTTGAAGGGTATCTATGGGAAACCCCGGAAATTAGTTACCGATTCTGTTCGATTGCTCTGTGAGTCCATTCTTAAGAATTCGCCGGATAAACCTGTTAAGTTTGTTTTGATGAATACAACCGGCAACAGCAACAGAGACATCAGTGAACCCGTTTCTTTTGGACAAAGAGTTTTGATGGGTTTAATCCGCGCATTGCTGCCTCCACACCCCGACAACGAAAAGGCCGCAGATTATTTAAGATTAAACATCGGTCAAAAGAATGCATTCATCGAATGGGTTGTTGTACGGCCAGATACCTTAATTGACCATGACAAGGTAACCGAATACGAGTTACATGCCTCCCCCACGAGAAGTGCCCTTTTTAATCCTGGCAAAACCAGCCGGATAAATGTAGGGAATTTTATGGCCAGGCTTATCACCGAAAGCGAATTATGGACAAAATGGAAAGGACAAATGCCTGTAATTTATAATCGGCAGGATTAGATGAACTAAAAACCTGTAACAACGGTTTGGCGTGTTTTTGATAGCAAAGGTCAAAAACCCTTCATCTCGGTTAGGCAATTAGCCAATTGTAAAACATTGGAAGCAAATCAGAACACATTTTTTAAAATGGGAAATAAAAAGGAGTTGTCAGCCTCGCAACATCAGGAACTTATCAGTGTATTAAAAGCCCGCTTCGAGAATAATATGAACCGCCATCAAGGTATCGAATGGGCTAAACTACAGGAAAAACTGGAACTTCCGGCTTCCAGCGAAAAACTCTGGTCGCTCAATGAAATGGAACGAACTGGAGGTGAACCGGATGTTTTTGGTTTTGATAAAACCACCGGCGAATACATTTTTTATGATTGTTCCGCCGAAAGTCCAAAAGGTCGTCGAAGTTTTTGTTACGACCGCGAAGCGCTGGAATCGAGGAAAGAACACAAACCTGAAAACAATGCCGCTGAAATGGCC
>CAIYZW010000483.1 GCA_903930725.1 uncultured Bacteroidota bacterium | reverse complement strand
TTTGCTCATTTTACTTTTTCTGCGCTCAGCGAATATTCCTCATGAATGCTGTGCAAAACGCTGAATCCCACCAGATTTTGAAAACATGGTGGGTTTCTACATCGAAAACAACTTAATTTTTAATAAAAGTTACCGTAGATTTAGATTTATTCCCTTCCAACCTCAAAACATAATTTCCTGGCTTTAATGTCGAAATACCAATTTGTGCAGATTGACCCGAAAATTCGGTTTCACCAGATAAAACAATGCTTCCGGCAATGTTGATGATCGAAAACCTATCAAATTTCTGATTGCTTTTTATCAGGAGTTTAATTTTTTCAGAAGCCGGATTGGGAAATATTTCCAAATCTTTTCCGTCTAAATCTATTTCAGATGTCCCCACAAAATCATCCAGATAAATTTTATACATCGAGCGGCCATAAGTGGCAATTACCAACATTCGCAAATCAGGTTGAAAAGTTAGATCAAGTGCCGGGACATTGGGCAGCCCCTCCCCCATCAAACCCCAGTTAATTCCAAGGTTCCAGCTTACAAAAACGCCAACATCGGTAGCAATATACAAAGCCGAATCAATGGTTGGGTCAATAATGATATCGTTGATAGGGGCTTCGGGCAGATCGCCGGAAACATCTGTCCAGCTTTGGCCAAAATCATCAGTCCTGAAAATATGTGGCAGATACTCGTCGTACTTATATCCTGAAAAAGTAACATAAGCTGTGGCTTCGTTGTAAGGATCGGCGGCAACGCGCGTAACCCAACGTTCGGGCAGGGTTTCAGAAATTTTCGTCCAGATTCCGCCATTATTCTGGGTTACCCAAACATTGCCATCATCCGTGCCAACATAAATTATGTCCTGATTTATTGGTGATACCGAAATGGTAGTAGTGGTGCCGTAAGTCTGGTTATATTGACCTGCTCCATTTGTCAAATCAGGACTTATGGCTGTCCAGTTTGCTGCATGATTGGTGGATTTATAGAGCTTGTTGCTTCCAAAATAAAGGGTCGAAGGATTTGCCGGATTAAAAGTAAGCGGCGACATCCAGTTAAAGCGGTCGGAACCATTGATGCCGTTGGTTGCCCCCTGAAATGAAGCGCCTCCATTTGTACTTCTGCCCAATCCGCCATATTGATATTCGGCATAAACGTATTGGTTGTTTTCAGGATTAACTTTCACAACAAAACCATCGCCGCCATAAATTGAAGTCCAGTCGTCGATATTTCCGGTGAGGGTGCGGTTTGTGCCATTATCCTGTGCACCTCCGTAAAGCCGTTCGGGATGCTGCTGGTCAATTTCGGAGGTATAAAACTGCATGATGGGCAGATTTTCGATGTGCGTCCAGGTACTGCCGCCGTTTTGCGAAGTATAAACGCCACCATCGTTGCCAAGTACCACAAAATTATGATTCATTGGATGGGCGTAAATATCGTGCTGATCAACATGGACGGCGTAACCAATATTTGACCAGGATGTGCCACCATTGCTGGTTTTAAATAAATCGAAACCGATGGCATAAACGATGTCGGGATTAACTGGATCAACACGCAGACGGCCAAACCACCAGCCGTAGGAAGAATAAAAATTACTCATGCTTCCATCGTTGGTTCTCGTCCAGCTATCGCCATGGTTCGACGATTTATAAACCCCATCGAAATAGCCCGTTTTATCGGCATAAATCGAATATAAAACTGCCGGATTTGATGGTGAAATCGAAATTCCAATCCTGCCAACATTTGGCGAAGGAGAAGGCAAACCATTGGTCAATTCCGTCCAGTCGGCGCCGCCGTTGTAGGAGCGATATATTCCGCATGAAATTCCTCCATAAACACGCTGGTCTGGGCGACGGGTGCGCTCCCACATTGCTGCATAAATTGTATCAGGATTTTGAGGATCAATCACCACGTCAATGGCGCCGGTAGAATCGGAGATATACAAAACGTTTTGCCAGCTTTGCCCGCCATCGGAAGTTTTGAAAATGCCGCGCTGGTTGTTTGTCGAAAACATCCTTCCCATTGCTGCAACGTAGCAAATATCCGGGTTTTGGGGATGAACCACCAGCCGCCCGATACTGCCGCTTTCTTCGAGGCCGGTGTGCGCCCAGGTGCTTCCGCCATCATCCGACCTGAAAATCCCCAAACCATCATAAGAGACAGAACCTCCGCCAGCGTTAGCTTCACCAGTTCCAACATAAATAATTTCAGGATTTGAAGGAGCCACGGCTATGTCGCCGATAGACAAACTCAATTGATCATCAAAAATCGCATCCCAGGAATTGCCGGCATCTTCGGTTTTGAAAATACCTCCCGAAGCAGCGCCCACATAAAAAGCATTGATTTGCGTGGGATGAATGGCCACCGCCGAAATGCGTCCTCCAATATTTACCGGGCCTGCAAATTCCCACGAAACGCGCTGGTCACTGTTTTGGTAGGCCATTTTCATTTCTCTGGCCTGTTCCAGTGCTTCGCGGTAAGCCACATAATTTATATCCTGATAGGGAAAAGCGCGCTGGCTGTAAAACCATTCGCTGGGTTTCTTTTCATCATATTTACCTTGTTTTTCCTTTGTTACAAACAGCCCGACCAGCAAAGAAACTCCGAGCAAAATAAATAAAACCGGAAGTAATATTTTTTTCATCGTATTAAGATTGATATTTTGTATTATTGATTGTATTCTGAAAGCCTGATTTTACACCGCTGCTCCATGCCAAATCAATACCTCCGTGGCTCCGTAACCAAAATTTTTCATCGAAGCATCTTTGTATTTTACATTTTGATAAGCGTTGAGGATTTCGTGGATTTTCCCTTTTAAAATGCCATCCCCAACGCCGTGAATAAAAATAACCTTTGTAACATAGCTTCTGATGGCGCTTTCGAGGCATTTAACGAAATAATTCAATTGGTAATTCAGCATTTCGGCATTGCTCATTTTTGAATATTCATCCAGCAAATCGCCGATATGAAGGTCAACCACGGCTTCCTGCGGACTTGTTTTGTGCTGATTGATTAATTCTTCGGGCTTTTTGGGTTTAGCAAACTGCTCTTTGATTTCTTCATCATATTTTTCACCAAGTGGCGAATCGGCGATGGTTTGCTGTACCTCGGTTTCAGCCAGACTGAGCATAAAACTTTTCTCGTTTAAAAAGGAGCAGCCGAGGTACACATTTTCCTGATACAATTTTGTCGGTTTAAAACTGAAAGTACAGTTCGCCGGAGCCAGAACTTTGGACGACAAATCTTTATGAAATAAAATCTGAACCAGACCATAACTCCACCGTTCGATTTCTTCGCGCGATATAGAGTTAAGTAAAATTTTGTGATTTGGTTTCACGGCATCATAATCAGCGCCTTCCCAGGCACCGTTTGGTTTCCGCAAAAATACACTGAACAAAATATCAAAATCGGAAAAATTAACCAGAAAAACATCAATGTTGCCCGTGAGCAGCCACTTTTGATCCTGCGGGACAAAAGCGAGGTAAATCCCTTTTTTGTCGTTCCCTTTTGCGGCGAAAACACTTAGCTTGCTGCTGCGGTCGTCGTAAACAATACCGCCTTCATCCTCAACAATGCCTTGCTTCTTGGAATCTTTTTCACGGAAATCAATTACAAAATCATCCGAAAACATCCGGCCCGACTGCCCGCCTTCTTCGACTTTAACCAGTTCATTTGTTAAAGTAGGGATTTCAAAACCATCCGAATCTTTAACATGAACCAGGTTGCTGCTAATTACCTTGCTTACAACGCCACCGCCGTGATCGTTGAGGAATTTTACCCTGTCGCCAACTTTTAATCTCATAAATCTATCGTTTTTTTTGCAAAACTAATGCTTTTTGGCGGTTAAAATTTAGACAAGGTAAGCGGCTTTCCAGGTTCAGATTGGCAGATTTTCGAATCAGGTAAATTCATTCTTTAAAATTTTCAATAAAATTGATCAGGCCACTGATGCTTTTGCTCAGAATCAACATTTAGGTTGGAAATATTTAAAAAGTATCTTCGTTTCTAAAACATGAGATAAACAATGAAATAAAACGGGAACATGAGCACTGAAGAAATTAAAGTACGATTGCATGAAAGCATCGAAAATATTGATGATGAAGCGTTTTTATTGACTATAAAAGAATTACTTGAGCACAAGTATCAGCCCATCGCCCAGCCAATTTTAACTTCGTGGCAAATAAAACGCATCGAAGAATCTGAGAGCCAAATACAAAAAGGTGAATTTTACACCAATGATGAAGTTGATAAAATTACCGGGAAATGGTTAGAAGAATAATCTGGTCAGAAAATGCTGTGGCAGATAAAATGCGAATTTTGGAGTATTGGTACAACCGGATTGGCACTAAAACCTATTCCAGAAAACTTGATCAGCAATTGCGACAATCAATAAACCGGAGAAATCCAGACGAATTTGTTATTGAAGGATAAAACATGAAAATTACACCAAAACAAACTCCCAACTTAATGCTG